>JBFEJM010000100.1:0-7414 GCA_041553175.1 Gammaproteobacteria bacterium
CCCATGACGTTGTAGTTGGGCAGCGCCTTCTCGGCACCCAGATAACTCAGTGTCAACAATGCACCGGCCCGGCCCTGCATCATCGGTCGACCGGCCTTGGCCAGTGCGGCGAAGCTGTACGAACTGATATCATGTGCCATCTGGAACCCCTCGCGCGTCACATTGGCGAGATATTCGCCCTCAAGTTGTTCTTTGGGGGCAAAAGCGACGGAATGCACAATAATGTCCAGTCCATCCCAGTGTTCGCGCAAGCCGGTGAAAACGGCCTCGATCTGATCGTCGCTGCTGACATCGCAGGGCAGGGTGATGCTGGAGCCGCAATCGGCCGCCATTTTCGCCACCCGATCCTTCAATTTATCGTTCTGGTAGGTGAAGGCGAGTTCCGCGCCTTCGCGGTGCATGGCCTGAGCGATGCCCCAGGCGATGGAGCGGGTACTGGCCAGACCGACGATCAACGCGCGCTTTCCATTCAGGAAACCCATTTTGTATCCTCGTTTCAATTCGTTTCGAAAGGCCGGCTTACTATATAATGGCCCCGCCCCCATGGCCAGATAGACAGACCGCGACCTGACAATGTTCTGGCGCGATAAAGAATAAGACCCCGCCGTACACCGAAACGGGGGTAATGCAGATACAGGGAGCTTGCGTGTCAGCCTTTCGACTCATTGGCCTGCTGTTGGTATTTTTCACCGTCGATGTCAGTGCGGCGCCGTCGGTTGCGCTCGGCTACGCACCGAAATATCCTGCCGACTTCACCCACTTCGACTATGTCAATCCCGACGCTCCACGCGGCGGCGAACTGGTGCTGTCCGGTTTCGGCAACTACGACAGTTTCAACCCCTTCGTACTCAAAGGCGACGGTGCCGTCGACGGCTTGGGTGCGCTCGTGTTCGAATCACTGATGGTGCAGAGTCAGGACGAACCCTACAGCCTGTACGCGCACCTGGCCCAGGATATCGAACTGGCCGAGGATGGTTTGTCAGTCACCTTCACGCTTGATCCGCGTGCGCGTTTTTCCAATGGTGATCCGGTTTTGGCCGAGGATGTCAAATTCAGTTTCGATACCCTGAAGGGCGATCAGGGCCATCCCCGCTATCGCTTTTATTGGGCGGACATCCAGGAGGCTGTGGTACTGGATGAGCGGCGTGTGCGTTTCAAGTTCGTGAAAAAGAATCCCGAACTGCATTTGATTACGGCGCAGATGTCGGTGTTCTCGCGCAAATGGGTGGGTGATGCCGCCTTTGACAAACTGAGCAAAGTGGTGCCGATTGCCAGTGGTCCTTATCTGATCGAGAAATATGCGCTGGGCAAGGACATCACCTATAAGCGTAATCCCGACTACTGGGCCAGGGATCTGCCCACCCGGCGCGGCATGTTCAATTTCGAACGCATCACCTATAAGTACTACAAGGATGAAACCGTGCAGCTGGAGGCGCTCAAGGCCGGCGAGTACGATTTCAAACTGGTCAACCATTCCAAACAATGGGCGCGTGACTATGTCGGACCCCAGTTCGACGATGGGCGCATCAGGAAAGAGGAGCTGAAGCACAGCAACAATGCCGGTATGCAGGGCTTCGTGTTCAATACCCGGCGGGATAAATTCAAGGATCGGCGCGTGCGCCGAGCGCTGGCGCTGGCCTTTGATTTCGCCTGGTCGAACGAGAATCTGTTCTACAACCAGTACACCCGCTGCGACAGCTATTTCAGCAACAGTGAGATGGCCGCACGCGAACTGCCCAACAGCGAGGAACTGGCCTTGCTGGAACCTTTCCGCGCGCAGCTGCCCGCCGAAATATTCCATCAGGTCTGGCGCCCCGCTGACTCCAGCGAACCCGGTTCGTTGCGCCGGAATCTGCGCACCGCCAAGGCATTGCTGGAGGAAGCCGGATGGAAGGTCAAAGACGGTCGTCTGCGCAACGCCGCGGGCGAGCCGTTCGATATCGAGGTGCTTCTGGCGCAAAAGGGCTTTGAACGCATCCTCGCGCCTTATGCGCACAATCTGCGCAAACTGGGCGTCGAACTGAGTTACCGTACGGTTGATGTGAGTCTGTACATTCAGCGCCGGCGTACCTTCAATTTCGATATGATGGTGGCCTCGTTCGGGCAGTCGCAATCGCCGGGCAATGAGCTGATCAGCATGTGGCATTCCTCGAGCGCGGATACCGAGGGGTCCGACAACCTGGCCGGCATCAAGGATCCGGTGGTCGATGCGCTGGTGGAAAAGATCATCTATTCACCCGACCGGGCCGCGCTGGTCACCGCCGCGCGCGCCGTCGACCGGGTTCTGGTGTATGGGGAATATCTGGTGCCGAACTGGTACATTGCCACACATCGTGTCGCTTATTGGGACCGCTTCGGTCGGCCGCAGACCACGCCGCTCTATTACGATGCCGAGAACTGGATGCTGCAGACCTGGTGGCGGCGGAGTGAGCCGTGATCCCGGGTACACATGCGAACACACGAAACGACCTGAAGGTCCGCTAGGTTTATGGCTGCCTATATACTGAAACGTCTGCTGCTGATGATCCCGACGCTGTTCGGGGTGATGCTGGTCACCTTCGTGGTGACCCAGTTCGTGCCGGGCGGGCCGGTGGAGCAGCTCATTCAGCAGCTGCAGGGGACCAATGCGCAAGGCGAGGCATCCAGCACGACACTGCGGCTTTATCGCGGTGACGCCGGCCTGGATGCGGAGCGCATCGAGGCACTGAAAGCGCTGTACGGCTTCGATAAGCCGGCCTACCAGCGTTTCTATGAAATGATGGTCAATTATGCCCGTTTTGATTTCGGCGACAGCTATTTCCATCAGTCGTCCGTGATAGGTCTGATCCTGGATAAGCTGCCGGTATCCATCAGTCTCGGAATGTGGACCTTCTTCATTGTCTATTTGAGTTGTATTCCACTCGGTATCCGCAAGGCGGTGCGGGACGGCACGCCTTTCGATCTGATCTCCAGCACCATCATCCTGATCGGGTATGCCATTCCGGGGTTCGTGCTCGGTATCGTGCTGCTGGTGCTTTTCGGCGGTGGCAGCTTCTGGGACATTTTTCCGCTGCGCGGCCTGGTGTCGGACAACTTCGATGAGTTGAGCTGGTACGGCAAGGTCGGTGATTACCTGTGGCATATAACTCTGCCGGTCATCTCGCTGGTCCTGGGCAGTTTCGCGATGCTGACGATGCTGACCAAGAACAGCTTCATGGAGGAAACCCGCAAACAATACGTCATTACTGCGCGAGCGAAAGGTCTGACGGAAGGGAAAGTGCTGTATAGGCATGTTTTTCGCAATGCCATGATTCCGCTCGTGACGGGATTTCCGGCCGCTTTCATAACGTCCTTTTTCGCCGGGAGCATTCTGATCGAATCGATCTTCTCCCTGGACGGTCTCGGCCTGCTCGGGTATGAGTCCATCCTCAAGCGTGATTATCCCGTTGTGCTGGGCACGCTGTATCTGTTCACATTGCTCACGTTGCTCGCCAAGCTGATTACCGACATCAGCTACGTGCTGGTCGATCCACGTATTCAATTCGAGTCGGCGCGCTGATGAATGCTCTATCAAACAGCGCCCCGCATTTTTCGCCACTGAGACGCAGTTGGCTGCGTTTCCGCTCCAGTCGGCGCGGTTATTACAGCCTGTGGCTGTTCGGTATTTTGTTCGTGCTGAGTCTGGGCGCGGAATTCCTGAGCAATGACCGGCCGATTATCGTTCAGTATCAGGGCGAGTATTACTACCCCTTGTTCGTCAGCTATCCTGAAACCACCTTTGGCGGCGATTTCGATACCGAAGCCGATTACACCGACCCCTATGTGCAGGAACTGCTCAATCGGGATGGCAATTGGGCGCTGTATCCGCCCAATCCCTACAGCTACAACACCATCAATTATTTTACCAAGCACCCGAATCCGGCACCGCCTTCAGCGGAGAATCTGCTCGGCACGGATGACCGTGGACGCGATGTGCTTGCGCGTTTGATCTATGGTTTCCGCCTGTCGGTGCTGTTCGCCTTTGTCCTGACGGCCATCGGAATCGTATTCGGCGTCATGGCGGGCGCACTGCAAGGGTACTTCGGCGGACGGCTGGATCTGTTCGCGCAACGCCTGATTGAGATCTGGGGTTCGATGCCGGAGTTGTATCTGCTCATTATTTTCGCCTCATTGTTCGACCCCAGTATATTGCTGCTGATCGTTTTGCTGTCGCTGTTCGGCTGGATGGGTCTGGCCGATTATGTGCGCGCCGAATTCCTGCGCGGCCGCAATATGGACTATGTGACAGCGGCGCGCGCCATGGGCGTGTCCAACCGCGCCATCATGTTTCGCCATCTGCTGCCCAACAGTATGACGCCGGTCATCACCTTTCTGCCGTTCCGCATCAGCGGGGCGATCCTGGCGCTGACCAGTCTCGATTTTCTCGGCCTGGGGGTACCGCCGTCGACACCGAGCCTGGGTGAACTGCTGGCACAGGGCAAAGACAATATCGAGGCCTGGTGGCTGTCGATGACAACCTTCGCGGTACTGGTCGGAACCCTTACCTTACTGATCTTCATCGGTGAAGCATTGCGGGAGGCGCTGGATGCACGCCGCGGCTGACGCAGAAAAGACGGCACAACACCTGCTGGAGGTGAAAGACCTGTCCGTGGCCTTCCGCGACCCCGGCGGCGGCTACAAGCGTGTGGTTGAGGGAATCGATTTCACGGTAGCGCCAGGCGAAAAGCTTGCACTGGTGGGTGAGTCCGGTTCCGGGAAATCGGTCACGGCACTGTCGGTGCTGCGGCTGCACGATCCCGTTCAGACACGTTTCCCGACCGGCCGGATACTGTTCGAGGGACGCAATCTGCTGGCCCTCGATGCGGATAACATTCGTGCAGTGCGCGGGCGCGAGATCGCGATGATCTTTCAGGAGCCGATGACCTCGCTCAATCCGGTCTATCCCATCGGCCAGCAGTTGGTGGAGCCGTTGATGCTGCATGAGGGGCTGAGCTATGAAGCGGCGCGAAAACGCATGCTCGAACTGCTGGATCGCACCGGCATTCCGGAGCCGGCCAAGCGCTTCGACGCCTTCCCGCACATGCTGTCCGGCGGTCAACGCCAGCGCGTGATGATCGCCATGGCGCTGGCCTGTTCACCCAAGCTGCTCATCGCCGACGAACCGACCACCGCGCTGGATGTAACCGTGCAGGCGCAGATTCTGTCGCTGCTGGAGGATCTGCAGCGCGAGTTCAGTATGGCGGTGCTGATGATCACGCATGATCTCAATCTGGTCCGCCGCTTCGCCGACCGGGTCAGTGTGATGCAGAATGGCCGCCTGGTGGAGCAGGGGCTCGTGTCGCGCGTGTTTCAGGACCCGCAAGACGCCTACACCCGCAAGTTGCTCAATGCCCAGCCGGACCGAATGTTGAGCGATGCCGATCGGGTCGAGCGGCAGGGACCGCCACTGATTGAGGGCCGCGGGCTGCGCTGCTATTTCCCGATCAAGGCGGGATTTTTCCGCCGCAAGATCGGCGAGGTCAAGGCGGTCGACGATGTCAATATAACGCTGCATCCGGGCGAGACACTCGGCATTGTGGGTGAATCCGGATCGGGCAAATCGACCCTGGGAATGTGTCTGTTGCGCCTGCAGGACTGCGCGGGCGAGATCGAGTTCGAGACCGGCCGCCTGGATACCTTGAATGCGCGGCAGGTGCGGCCGCTGCGGCGCAATTTCCAGGTGGTGTTCCAGGATCCGTACTCATCGCTGTCGCCGCGCATGACGGTTGAACAGATCCTGCGCGAGGGATTGGAGATCCATTTCCCCGATCAGAGTCCGGCACAGCATCATGAACGCATACTCAAGATCCTCGACGAAGTCGGGCTGACGGAGGATATGCTGTGGCGCTATCCGCATGAATTCTCCGGCGGCCAGCGGCAGCGCATCGCGATCGCACGTGCGGTCGTGCTGGAACCCAAGCTCATTCTGCTGGACGAACCGACCAGCGCTCTGGATGTGTCGGTACAGAAACAGGTGCTGGAGGTGCTGCTGAATCTGCAGCGGCACTATCACATCAGTTATCTGTTCATCTCGCACGATCTGAAAGTCATTCGCGCGGTATCGCACCGCATTATGGTCATGCGCGGCGGTCGTGTGGTCGAGGCCGGAGACACCGAACAGTTGTTCCAGCATCCAACCGACAGTTACACTCAGACCCTGCTTCGAGCATCTCTATTCAGCGACCATGTCTGATCCGTCACCCAATACCGATCCCCGGCTGGAGGAAATTCTCATTTCCACCACGGATCTGCGTATTCGTATCGGCGCCGCCCATCCGGTCGACGGCGTGACGTTCAACATCGGGCGCGGGGAAACGCTGGCACTGATCGGGGAATCCGGCTGCGGAAAATCACTGACGGCGCTGGCAGTGATGGGCCTGCTGCCGGTGGGCGCGGAACTGGTGGGTGGACGTATCGCCTATCATGGCCGCGATCTGCGCCTGTTCAGCCAGCAGGAACGACGCGCGCTGCGCGGCGGTCGTGTCGCGATGGTGTTCCAGGAACCCATGAGCTCCCTCAATCCTGTACAAGCGGTCGGTGATCAGGTCGAGGAAGCGGTGCGTCTGCACAGCGGTTTGCGCGGCGACGCGGCACGCAAACGCGTCATCGATCTGCTGGCGTCTGTCGGTATCGGCGATGCGGCCAGACGTGCCGATGATTATCCGCATCAGCTCTCGGGCGGCATGAAGCAACGTGTCATGATCGCCATGGCACTGGCGGGTGACCCCGATCTGCTGATCGCCGATGAACCGACCACCGCCCTGGATGTCACCATTCAGGCCCAGATTCTCGATCTGCTGAGCGAATTGCGGCATAAACACCGTATGGCGCTGCTGCTGATCACGCATGATCTGGGCGTGGCCGCGCACATCGCCGATCGGGTGGCCGTCATGTATGCCGGACAGATCGTGGAGCAAGGTCCCTGTGATTCGTTTTTCAAGGTGCCCTCGCATCCTTACAGTCAGATGCTGTTCCGGGCCCAACCCGATGTGAAACAGCGTGGTCGCATCCTGGCGGCGATCCCGGGCCAGGTGCCCGATCCCGCGAGCCGTCATCGCGGCTGCCGTTTCGCCGCCCGCTGTGATCGACATATGCCGCGTTGCGACACTGATCCACCGGCCTGGTATGGCACGCTGGAATGGGGTGTGCGCTGCCATCTCGGTGAACAGGGTCCGATACCGTTTCCCGCGCTGGTCAAACAGCCCAGTGCGACACGCGCGGCGGCGGCGGATGCGAGCTCTCTGCTCGATGTACAGGAACTGTGCGTAAGTTTTTCGGTGCACCATGGTTTCCGGCGCCAGCGGCAGGTGCTGAATGCCGTGGACCAGGTATCTTTCAGTCTCGCTGCGGGGCGTACGCTGGCCCTGGTGGGGGAATCGGGCTGCGGCAAGACCAC
>JBFEJM010000101.1:0-7400 GCA_041553175.1 Gammaproteobacteria bacterium
TCGGTTTATAGGTGCGATTTTCCGACCAGGTAAGCGCCAATACCCATATCAAAGTGATGACCGACGGTATCCTGCTGGCCGAAACCCAGGGTGATCCGGATCTGCTGGCCTATGACACCATCATCATCGATGAGGCGCACGAGCGTTCGCTGAACGTCGATTTCCTGCTCGGCTATCTGCGGCGTCTGCTGCCGCGCCGGCCCGATCTCAAGCTCATCATCACCTCGGCGACGATCGACCCGGAACGATTCTCCAAACACTTCGATAACGCGCCCATCGTCGAAGTCTCCGGCCGCACCTATCCGGTGGAGATCCGCTACCGGCCGCTGATCACCGATAACGAAGACGAGCAGGATCGCGACCGCGGTCAGGCACTGCTGGCGGCGGTCGACGAACTCGCGCACGAAGGGCCGGGCGACGTGCTCGTTTTCCTGCCGGGCGAGCGCGAGATACGCGAATCGGCCGAACTCTTGCGCAAGCATCATCCGCCGCAGACCGAGATCCTGCCGCTGTTCGGCCGGTTGTCGGCGAGCCAGCAGGCCGAGGTGTTCAAGCCGCATTCGGGGCGGCGTATCGTGCTCGCCACCAATGTCGCCGAGACCTCGCTTACCGTCCCGGGCATTCGTTATGTGATCGATACCGGACTTGCGCGCATCAGTCGCTACAGCTACCGCACCAAGGTGCAGCGGCTGCCCATCGAGCCGGTCGCGCAGGCCTCGGCCAATCAGCGTGCCGGCCGCTGCGGCCGTCTCGGGCCGGGTGTCTGTATTCGGCTCTACAGCGAAGAGGACTTCAACGCGCGGCCGGAATTCACCGAGCCCGAGATCCTGCGCACCAATCTGGCCTCGGTGATTCTGCAGATGCTCGCGCTGCGTCTGGGGACGATCGAGGACTTTCCCTTTGTCGAGGCCCCGGATGCGCGCTTCATCCGCGACGGCTTCAAACTGCTGCATGAACTCGGCGCACTGGATGACAGCGACCGACTCACCGACCTCGGCCGTCAGCTCGCCCGTCTGCCGGTGGACGTGCGCATCGGTCGCATGGTGCTGGCCGCGCGCGACGAGCATTGTCTGAAAGAGGTGCTGATCATCGCCTCGGCGCTGAGCGTGCCCGATCCGCGCGAGCGGCCGATGGACAGGCAGCAGGCCGCCGACGAGAAACACAAACAGTTCATCGATGAACAGTCGGATTTTCTCGGCTTCGTCAAGCTGTGGGCGTTCTATCACGAACAGGCCCGCCATCTGTCCAAGGCCAAACTGCGCAAGCTGTGTCAGACCAACTTCATCTCCTTTGTGCGTATGCGCGAATGGCATGACATTCATCAGCAGCTGCATGGGCTGGCGGCGGAAATGGGAATGCGCATGAATCAGGCCGAGGGCGGCTATGAACCCATTCACCGTGCGCTGCTCACGGGCCTGCTCGGCAACATCGCCTTTAAGACCGATGCGCATGAATACACGGGTGCGCGCGGCATTACGCTGAACATATTCCCTGGCTCGGCGCTGTTCAAGAAGCAACCGAAGTGGATTGTCGCCGCCGAGCTGGTCGAGACCGCGCGCCGCTATGCGCGCATTGTCGCGCGCATCGAACCGGACTGGGTCGAGCGGCTGGCCGAACATCTGATCAAGCGCAGCTACTCTGACCCGCACTGGGAGAAGAAACGCGGTCATGTGGTGGCGAGTGAGCGCACGACGCTCTACGGCCTGGTGCTGACGCCCAGCCGCAAAATCGATTACGGTCGCGTCAACGCTGGTGAGGCGCGCGAGATTTTCATCCGCCAGGCACTGGTGCCGGGCGAGCTGATCAGCAAGGCGTCATTTCTGCAGCATAACCACAGGCTGATCGAGGACGTGCTGGAACTGGAAGCCAAGTCGCGGCGGCGCGATGTGATGGTCGACGAGGAACTGCTGTTCCGCTTCTTCGACGATCGATTACCCGGCCATGTATGCAGCGGGCCGCAGTTCGAACGCTGGTTCAGGAAGGCAACAGATACCGAACGCAATGCGCTGAAATTGACACGTGAATACCTGATGCAACACGAGGCTGCCGGCGTGACCGCGGCGGACTTCCCGCCGGAACTGGAGATCAACGGCCTGCGCCTCGCGCTTGATTATCACTTCGAACCCGCGCATCCCGATGACGGCGTGACCGTGAAGGTGCCGGTCGCCGCGCTCAATCAGCTCAACCCCCAGCATTTCGACTGGCTGGTGCCGGGATTGCTGGAGGATAAACTCATTGCGCTGATCAAGTCGTTGCCCAAAACGCTGCGGCGCCATTTCGTGCCGGCGCCGGATTTCGCGCGCGCGGCCAGGCAGGCGCTGGTGCCGGGGCAGGGCAGCCTGCTCGATCAATTCACCGCGCAACTCCGGCGCATGACCGCCGTTGAAATCTCTGCGGATGCCTGGCGCCCGGAACAACTGCCCGTGCATCTGTCCATGAATTTTCACCTCGTCGATGCCAACGGCAAGGTGATCGCGCGCGGTCGTGCGCTGAACGCATTGAAACAGAATGTCGGCGCGCAGGCGGCCGCAAGCTTTGAACGCCTGCCGACTGCGGAATACGAACGCGACAACCTGACCGAGTGGGACGTCGGCGAGTTGCCCGACTACATCGAACTCGCACAACAAGGCTTGACCCTGCGCGGCTATCCGGCGTTGGCCGTGGAGAAGGGCATTATCAATCTGCGTCTATTCGACGCAGCCGATAAGGCGACCCAAGCGCATCGGGCCGGCGTGCTCGCACTGTTTCAGTTGCGCGCGGCCAAGGCCATCAAATATCTGGAGAAGAACCTGCCGGGTATGCAGCAGATGTGCCTGCACTACGCCGCCGCCGGCAAGTGTGATCAACTCAAGGCCGATCTGGTTCAGCGCAGCACCGAACTGGCCCTGTATCCGGATGACGTCGTGCCGCGCGACCAGGCAGCTTTCGAGGTGGCCGCGACACAGGCCGAACGCGAGCTCGTCAACGTCGGCAATAAGCTCTGCAAGGCGGTCGCCGAAGCGCTGGCCGAATACCACGCCATACAGAAGCGTATCAAGGGTTCGGTTTCGCCGGCCTGGCTGGCTGCGCTGAACGATATCCGCGATCAGCTCGATCATCTGGTCTACGGCGGCTTCGTGCTGGAAACGCCGGCCGTCCAGCTCAACCACTTCGGCAGATACCTCAAGGCAATCAACAAGCGCCTGGATCGCCTGCAGCAGAACCCCGCCAGGGATCGACCGCTTATGCTGCAGATCGAACCGCACTGGGATACATGCAAACAGCGGCTGGAGGCGGCACGAAAACAGAACGCGATACCGGAGAACCTGCTGCACTATCGCTGGCTGATCGAGGAGTTCCGCGTATCGCTGTTCGCACAGGAACTGGGGACGGCGGAGAAGGTGTCGGCAAAGCGCCTGGAAGAGGTGAGGAAGGCAGTGTAGCGGGCGTGATGTGCGCGCAGCACAGATTTTTTACTCGCAACTGTTCCGGTTCCATTCCTGCAGCAGTCTCAGGTGTTCGCTGTTTTTTTGATATATATCAATATATGCCCTCAATGTAGGACTAATATTAAAGAAATACGTCCAATGAATCAGCGTGGTGAAATGCTATGGCCAATGACGCCAAATTTTCTATGCCCAATGTGTCCGGCGATCGGGAAGATCAGGTTCTTGCAGAATCCGCCAAGGTTAAAAAGCTTCCGAAAAGAAAAATATTCACGGACGCGAACTATCCCTATGAAGACAAGATGGACCGTGAAAAGTACGAGCGGCTTAAAACAGAGCTGCAGATCGAGATGCTCAAAATGCAGGGTTGGGTAAAGGAAACCGGCCAGCGCATTGTGATTCTGTTCGAAGGTCGTGATGCGGCCGGGAAGGGCGGGACCATAAAACGCATGATGGAGCATATGAATCCGCGTGGCGCACGCGTGGTGGCTTTGGAGAAGCCGAGCGACGAGGAGCAGGGGCAATGGTACTTTCAGCGCTACATAAAGCATTTCCCAAGTAAAGGCGAAATCGTTCTGTTCGATCGCTCCTGGTATAACCGCGCGGGTGTGGAACGGGTGATGGGCTTTTGCAAGTCGACTGACTATCTTGAATTCATGCGTCAGGCACCTGAACTGGAGAGGATGCTGGTACGCAGCGGGATCACATTATTCAAGCTGTGGTTCTCGGTGAGTCGTAACGAGCAGTTCCGGCGGTTTCAACAGCGCCGGCACGACCCGCTGAAACAATGGAAATTGAGCCCTATCGACCTGGCATCGCTCGATAAATGGACGGATTACACCGAGGCCAAGGAGGCGATGTTCTTTTACTCGGATACCGCGGATGCGCCCTGGACGGTAATCAAGTCCGACTGTAAGAAGCGCGCCCGCATCAACGCCATGCGCTTTATTCTGAGTTCATTGGACTACCCCAACAAGAATACCAAAGTTGCTGTTCCGCCGGATTCGTTGATCGTGGGGTCCGCATCGAATATTTATGAGAAAGGCGAGCATTTGCTCAACGAGCCGCCCTTTGGCGATCAGGAGAAGTAAATCATGCAGCGCACACAGCATGCTCAGGAGATAACCGACAGATTCCGTGAACTCGTCGAGACGGCCGGCGATTCGTTGCCTGCCAATCATTACGACGAGTTGTTGCTGTTGATCGAGGCGGGTATCGATAGTGCCTTGGTCGACTATATCGAGAAGATGGCTGACACGCTGGAAACCATGGCGCGTGACGTCAGGAAGGGAGCGGAATATTTTGAATAGTTATTCCGTGTGCAACTGACCCGGTGCCGCGTCGGGACGTGGGGCATGGCGGGTAGTCCCGGCCACGCCCCGACTTCCGGCGTGCGAGCTTCCACTAATAACGCTCTACCCCGACCTCACCGTGCAAGTCATGTTCACTGCAAAGGCCACTTGAGCTGAAATTCGATTTCCTCTTCACGGGAGCCGCGCTCATGCTCAATATTGATGGTCGCATTCGAAGGTATCGAAACACGCTCACCGGCTATCTGGATTTGAAACCGTTTCTCCTGTTCGATGCAGTCCGCCAGCCGCCGGAGTTTGGCGACGAACTGCTTCGCGGGGTAGTCTTTTTCGATGTCACGTTTCGAACGTTTCTTGCGCGTACTCACTTCGTGGCCTCCGAGTGGGGTGCTGTGGCAGAGAGATAATGACTCACATACGATTCGGTCAGCGACTGCGTACGTACGTCTTGCCATCGAACCTGTAAATGGGGAAAGGGCCGTTGCCTGGTCCGCCGACTTCGATATCCGGCCAGCCGTTGTGTCGTGTGATCTGCTCGATGGGGATGCCGACGTCTTCTATCCATTTGGTCCAGATCCCGTCAGACCCTTGTTTCAACAGGACAAAGAATTCTGCTGTATGGCCATAGCAGAACAGACTTCCTTCCTTGACCCAGGCTTCGGGCCGACCGTCTTTGTTGAGATCGCTCAGCTCGATCGAGCCTGCGCGATAGGACAACGTCGGTGGGTCCTCTTCACAGCGGATGTACTGATCGCCCTTGGCCTTGAAGCCGGCGGCATCGAAAATGGCCGCGCGCTCGGTATCGGTGATTGGCGGGGGTGTGGTCGCTCGAACTGTGGTTACGGTAAGCAAAAGAACTGTCAGGGCCGTTAGCCGGCATGTGATTGGCTGCGTCATGACGTGCCTCCTTGGCGGGTGCCGCAACGGGGAAGAGGGGTAAAGCAGTGCAGGCTCATCAAGCGTAGTCGGGATTGCAGATTATCAAAGAGCTCGGTTATTCAATCGGTTTTCGACAGGTCGTCAGTCTTCGCTGCTCTGTTCCTCATAGATGATATTGTTCTTGCCTGATTGCTTGACCCGATACATCAAGTGGTCGGCCCGTTTCAGTGCCTGGTCGATCGTCGTCGGGGCGGTCGGGAATACCGCCACACCGATACTGAAGCCGACTGGCCAGCCATGATTGGCCATGTCCCTCAGCAATTCTTCGCGTATCCGTTGAAACGTGATCTCGGTGCCGGCGCGCTCCGTTTCCGGCATGAATACGGCAAATTCATCTCCGCCCATACGGCCTGCTATATCGCTTGCCCGTACGCAGCGGTTCAATGTGCGTGCCACCGTCTGCAGCACGCGGTCGCCTTCCGCATGTCCCGCACCATCGTTGACCGCCTTGAAGTTGTCCAGGTCGATGTAGCCCAGAACGACGGGGCGACGGTAGCGCCGAGCGGCTTGCAGGGTCTTGGACGCGAGCTCACGGAATGCGCGCGCATTGAACAGCTGCGTCAGGCCATCCACGCGCGCCTGTTTCTCTTCGTAACGCAAATGATTCTTCAGTTCGCTCAGCAGATAGGCTGTGATCAGGAAGAAGGCGAGGCGAACGCCGGCGTTCCAGAACGGGATGAGCGGATGGCTGTAGCCGTGGCCGGACGCGTAATCGACCAGCAGCCAGGTCAGAGCGCAGATCATACACAGGGTATAAGCGGTCCACTTTTTCGTATACCAGGTAACCAACACAATGGGCGCGAGATAGAAGATCGAGAACGACATCTCATAGCCGCTGAGATAGTCGAATATACCCAGAAGTCCTACGATCGCCAGGCCGAGTGCGGTCACCTGCGCCGGCGAACGTTGATCCAATGCTGTTTTGATTCTGGCAAGCATCGGAGGGCCGTGCTCCTGTCCGGGTAGGGACAGGAAGGTTAATGGAAAGGCCCGATAGAGACCAGCATCCGTCGTTATTCCCGGTGGCAAGGAGAGCAGCCGGAGCGGTCAATGTCTGTACGCGGGCATGTGCCGCGCTTTTTCCAGGTCATTCCCGATAGAACGGAATCAGCGTGACGTCCACCGAGTACCCGCTCTGGTCGTCCTTGCCGGCCTCAACGGTGACGCCGCGCAACTTCGCCTCGACACGCGCGGCGGTGATACGGTCGGCGTCGACCAATTCCGGATACAGGCGATGGCATTTGGCGATCTCGCCCGCCCGCTGAAGGGCGCGCTGTTCGAGATAGTCGCGGTCTTCATACGAGAGGTGCTGGAGCTGCAGCAGCCAAGGCGCCTGCCAGTCGAGGAATTCCCGTATCAAGGCCTGTTCAACGGGTGTCGCCCAGTCCAGGCCCAATAAAAAGTTGGGGAACTCGTCGCATGCGAGTGTGCGGCCGATCAGGTCGGAGTCGAGGTTGACACCGTCCTGGCCGACCCCGGTGCCATCGGAACTGCGCCAGAACCACTGTGCACGGCGTGTCGGTCCGCAGCCATTGTTGACCAGGTCCTCGAGAATTTCGCCGGCGCACCGCTCCGGGTCCGCGCTTACCAGCGCGCTGGTCGATGTAAAGCGCGCCTTGGCGATCTCGCCCGGTCGCCAGCGCAGGCTGCGCGGCGTTCGCCACGCTTTCTTCCTGATCACAGCCTATCTGCTGAGCGAACTGAAGAATCATTTGCGTTACGAAGA
>JBFEJM010000102.1:0-7389 GCA_041553175.1 Gammaproteobacteria bacterium
CACCAAAACGGAAGCTAACATGGCCGAGCCAACCACCCCAGAAGCAACTGCACCCGGAGCCGATCAGAAGCAGTTCGGCGTTCAGAAAATCTACGTCAAAGACATGTCCTTCGAGACACCCAACTCCCCAGCGGTATTCGCTCTGGACTGGAAACCCGAAATCGGACTTGAGTTGACCAGTCAGTCAGGAAAAGTCGGAGAGGGTCTGCATGAAGTAGTGCTGTCACTGACGGTCACTGCCAAACTGGGTGAGAAAACGGCCTACCTGGCGGAAGTGCAGCAGGCGGGTATCTTCGCACTGCAGGGGTTCAACAATGAGGAGGCCGCGCCGATGCTGGGCGCCTTCTGCCCCGGCACCTTGTACCCCTACGCGCGTGAAACCGTATCTGACCTGGTCGCGCGCGGCGGCTTTCCGCAACTGGTGCTGGCACCGATCAACTTCGATGCCCTCTACGCCCAGCAGATCCAGAAAGTGCAGGCGCAAGTGACCGACCCCAGTCAGCCGCAACACTGATCCCGCGGGCACGACATGGCCACGCAGGTACCGATTGCCGTTCTGGGCGCTGGCTCCTGGGGTACCGCGCTCGCCATCCTTTTGGCGCGGAACGGGCACCAGGTCCGTCTGTGGGGGAACGAGCCCGAGGTCATGGCCGAGCTGGCCCGGGCGGGCCGCAATGCACACTACCTGCCGGACAACCCCTTCCCGCCGGGATTAGTGCCGGTCGCCGAGCTGGATCAGGCCCTGGCCGATCATGCGGACATTCTGCTGGCTGTCCCGAGCCATGCCTTTCGCGAGGTGCTGACGGCGCTGGCGCCACGGCTGCACGCCGATGTCCGGCTGGCCTGGGCGACCAAGGGTCTGGAAATGGCAACCGGCCTGCTGCTGCATCAGGTGGCGGAGCAGATGCTCCCCGCCGGCACGCCGCTGGCCGTGATCTCCGGTCCCACATTCGCTCGCGAGGTCGCGGCCGGCCTGCCGACGGCGGCAACGGTAGCGGGTACCGATCTCGCCGCCGCCGAACATTTCGCTGAACGCCTGCGCGGGCCCACCTTCCGCCCCTACACCAGCACCGATCTGAACGGCGTCGAACTGGGCGGCGCGCTCAAAAACGTGCTCGCCATCGCGGCCGGCATTTCAGATGGTCTGGGTTTCGGCGCCAACAGCCGTGCCGCACTGATCACCCGCGGCCTGGCCGAGATGATCCGCCTGGGCGAGGCACTCGGAGGCCAGCGCGAGACCTTCATGGGCCTGGCCGGCGTCGGCGATCTGGTGCTTACCTGTACCGACGATCAGTCCCGCAATCGGCGCATGGGCCTGGCCTTGGGGCGCGGGCAGACACGCGATGATGCCCATAAGGAAATCAAACAAGTGGTCGAGGGCGTCGATACCGCGCGCGAAATTCATAAACTCGGCAAACAGTACGACGTCGAACTGCCTATCACCGAACAAGTGTATCGGGTCCTGTACAAAGGCCTCGACCCGCATGAGGCCGTGCACGCGCTGCTGGCGCGGGAACCGAAGGTGGAAACGGAGTAGCGCCATTCACCCCAGCACGCGAAGGTCGCGACGGAAAGCACGGAAGTTTTTGTTGGCTGGAGAGTCGGCTTGAACCCGTAGCTGTTCAGAAATGACCCATTTGCACAAATTCATGGGTTTGTTGTATTTCGTAGCATGAATGAGTTCTGTCCGTGCCTTCGGTGTTTTCCGTGGCCGGGTTTTCCTTCGCGCGCCTTCGGCGCCTTTGCGTTGAAACGCCTTTAACTGCCGCCCTCGAACCCCAGTTGCCGCCACGCCTCGTATACGACGACTGCGACGCTGTTGGAGAGATTCAGGCTGCGGACGTCGGGCCGCATCGGTAAACGCAGGACACGCTCCGCCGGCAGACCGGCCAGCACAGCGGCCGGCAGACCGCGCGTTTCAGGACCGAACAGCAGCGCATCGCCGGCCGAGTAGCTGACCCGATCGTAGCGCTGCCGCCCCCGAGTCGAAAGCGCAAACAATCGCGCTGGCTGTATATCGCGCCGAAACGCCGCCAGATCGGCGTGCTCGCGTACATCGGCCCATTCGTGGTAATCCAGGCCGGCGCGTTTGAGTTTGCTGTCGTCCAGCTGGAAACCCAGCGGATGAATCAAATGCAGATGGCTGCCGGTATTGGCGCAAAGGCGTATGATATTGCCCGTGTTGGGCGGTATCTCAGGCTCATACAAAACGACATGAAACATTTTTCGGCCACCGGCGCCATGCAGGGGTTTCGATCATACCTGTTCGCGCAACCGGCGGCTCAGTTGGGTACGCATGACACCGGAACAAACGGAAAAACTGGGGATCACC
The DNA here is from genome assembly GCA_041553175.1 of Gammaproteobacteria bacterium. Lineage (GTDB taxonomy): Bacteria > Pseudomonadota > Gammaproteobacteria > Thiohalobacterales > Thiohalobacteraceae > JAHJQQ01. The sequence continues at coordinate 2,333 of JBFEJM010000102.1, forward strand.
TTCTGCGGCATGCGCTTCGATTCGCCGCTGGTATTGCTGTCGGGCTGCGTCGGCTTCGGCGAGGAGTACACCCGCGTCGCCGGCTTCTCGAACCGCGACGTAGGCGCCATCTGCCTGAAGGGCACGACCGAAAAACCACGCCTGGGCAATCCGCCCCATCGCGTCTACGAAACACCGGACGGCATGCTGAACGCGATCGGTCTGCAGAATCCGGGCGTCGACAAGGTCGTCGACGAGATCCTGCCGACACTGGACTTCACCGAGACCCGCTTCATCGCCAACGTCTCGGGCTCGACCGTGGAGGAGTACTTCAATGTCACCAAACGCTTTGACGACTCGCCCATCGACGCTATCGAGATCAATATCTCGTGCCCGAATGTGAAGGAGGGCGGGGTGGCCTTCGGCAACGACCCCGATATGTCGGCGCGGGTCGTGGAAGCCTGCCGCAAGGCGACCCGAAAGCCGCTGATCACCAAGCTGTCGCCGAACCAGACCGACATCGCCACCAACGCCCGGCGCTGCATCGAGGCCGGTACCGATGGCTTTGCCGTTATCAACACACTGATGGGTATGGCGGTCGACATCGAAACCCGCCGGCCCGTCATCGGCAACAACCAGGGCGGCCTGTCCGGGCCCGCCATCAAGCCCATCGCGCTGCTCAAAGTGCACCAGGTCGCTCAGGTCTGCCGCGCCCACAGGATTCCGATCATCGGCCAGGGCGGCGTGACCACGGTGAACGATGCACTGGAGTTCCTGATTGCCGGTGCCAGTGCTGTCGGCGTGGGCACCGCGCTGTTCTACGACCCGCTGGTCTGTCAGAAGCTCAATGCCGGGATCATCGACTACCTCGAGCGGCATAATCTCAATAACGTCAGTCAATTGACGGACACACTGCAACTGCATGGCCAAACCGCCGCCAGCGCCCCGACCGCCTCCTGTGGCGCCTGAACGGCACGAACCTCGCAATTTATAACAACTTGTTTTTTAATTAATTCTGCAGTTATCCCATAGCAATTCCACGGCTAAACCGGCCGCTGGTCCGTTCCTTGCTTCCAACCACTCATACCCCTTGAGCTGGGAGCATTGGCTATATGTACGGACGGCACTTCGGACTGGAATCCGCTCCTTTCCGCATCACCCCGGATACGCGACGATTTTATCCCGGCGCGCAACGCGGGGCGGTGCTGGATGCGCTCGCCTATGCGGTGGAGCGGGGCGAGGGCATCGTCAAGCTCAGCGGCGAAGTCGGCAGCGGCAAAACCATGTTGTGTCGCATGCTGGCCGACCGGCTGGCAACGACTGTCGATGTCGTCTACCTCGCCAATCCGAGCCTCAAACGCGAAGACGTCCTGCGCGCCATCGCGCTGGAGCTGGACCTGGCCGCAAGCGGCGAACGCCTGCAGGTCCTGCAGACACTGCACCAGTACTTTCTCAAGCGCCATACCGAGGGCCGGCGTGTCGTGGTATTGGTGGAAGAGGCTCAGGGCATGGATCTGGAGGCGCTCGAGGAAATCCGCTTCCTGTCGAATCTGGAGACACGCGAGGACAAGTTGCTGCAGATCGTCCTGTTCGGACAGCCTGAACTCGACGATCATCTGGCCGTCCATGCCGTGCGCCAGCTGCGCGACCGGATCACCCACAGTTTCACCTTGCCGCCACTGAGTACGGCGGACATTCGCGACTACATTCCTTTCCGCCTGCGTGCGGCCGGTTATCAGGGCGGTGATCCGTTCACGCCCACGGCCTATCGCCTGCTGGCCTGGTCCTCCAAAGGACTGATTCGACGTATCCACATACTTGCGGACAAGGCGCTGTTGGCGGCTTATGCCGACGGATCCCGGCAAGTGAATCTGCGCCATATGCGGCGCGCGCTTGCCGACAGTGAGTTCGCGCCACGCTGGCTCGCGGTACCGCGGCCGGTTTGGGCGGTTGCGACCGGCGCCGCATTGGTCACGCTCACCGCAGTTATCGCCAGCGTCATGCCCCTATTCGGCACAGAAAGCACGGCACCGGTTGTGGCACAGCGAGTGACGACACAACAACCCGTACCAGTTTCAGATCGCGCGATTGCACCGACCGCCCGCGACACCCTGCAGATCACGGCCATTGCACCGGCCGCAGGCACATCGCTGAATAAAACGAGCTTCGATGCACGCGTCGCCGCCACCCGCACGCTGCTGGCGGACGACGCCAGCGGCCGTTTCACCGTGCAGGTCATGACCAGCGACGACGATGCGCGCGGACCGCTGGAAAAGCTGTTGCTGGATCCAGCCCTGGCAGCGCATCTCGATCATTTATACATAGCACCGACGCAGATCAACGGCAGCCGACGCTGGTCGGTGTTGTTCGGTGGCTTTGACAGTTACAGCGAAGCCCGACAGGCATTACAGGACATTCCGCGCGTGTTGAAAGGTCACGGACCTTATCTGCGCTCGCTTAACGCGGTCAAGAAGGAGGCGACCAGCTACTGGATGCTGGCGCAACAGGACGTATGAAAAACGCCAACCGAGAGTTTATGATTCCGGCCCTGCTCGCGGGCGCAATCGGCCTCGTTATCAGCGGCTGCGCACCGGCGCCGCTGCGCAACGATCAGGCTCACGTCGATGCACCCAAAACGGTCGCCCGAAACATTCCGGCACCGATCACACGCGTCCCTTCGCTGGAACCACCACGCCCCGTCGCACCGCTGGAAACCTACAGTGTTGTGGTGACCGATGTCCCGGTCAAAGACATGCTGTTCGCACTGGCGCGTGATGCCAGACTCAATGTCGATGTCCATCCGGGTGTGAGCGGTACCGTCACCCTGAACGCGATTGATCAGACGCTGCCGCAGATCCTGGATCGCATTGCCCGTCAGGTGGATGTACGTTTCACCCGCGACGGCGACACTCTGGAGGTTCAGCCGGACCGTGCGTTCCTGCGCACCTACCAGATCGACTATGTGAACATGTCCCGCGACAACAGCGGCGAAGTCAGCGTCGCAACCCAGATCGCCACCACCGGGCAATCCGCCGTCGGTGGCAGCAGCAGCGGCAGCAACAACTCCACAACCATGGTGGCAAGCAAGTCCAACCATCGCTTCTGGCAAACCCTTACAGCAAACGTCCGCGCCATCATCCAGGAAGGTTCCGCCGCAGGCGGCGCTGCTGCCGACGCCTCGGCCGATGCCGCGACTGCTGATGCAGCGCCCGAGTCGGGCAACGGTGAAGCCGCGAGCAATGTAATGGCATCACCCGAGTCCGGCCTGCTGACCGTGCGCGCCACCGAACGCGAGCATCGCGAGATTCAGAAGTTTCTCGATCAATTGCTGGTCAGCGCACAACGCCAGGTGCTGATCGAGGCGACCGTGGTCGAGGTCAGACTGAACGACAACTACCAGCTCGGAGTGGACTGGAGCCTGATCTCCAATGGCGCCGGCTGGTCCATCGATCAGGCGCTGGTCGGCACCAACCTGAAAAACTCGCCGTTCACCACCCTGACCTATGCGGATACGGACACCCGCCGCGGTGCCGTCAATCAGACGGTCAGCATGTTGCGCGAATTCGGCGACGTGAAAGTACTGTCCAGCCCCAAGATCATGGCGATCAACAATCAGGCTGCAATTCTGAAAGTGGTCGACAATCTCGTCTATTTCACGCTCGGCGCGGATACGACTGCGGGTGATGGCTTTGTCACCACGACCTTCACCTCGGAAGTACATACCATCCCGGTTGGTTTCGTCATGAGTGTGACGCCGCAGATCAGTCAGTCCGATACGGTCACGCTCAACATACGTCCGACCATTTCGCGCGTCACCGGATTCGTCAATGATCCGAATCCCGCGCTGGCCGCATTCGATGTGGAAAGCAGAATCCCGGAGATTCAGGTGCGCGAAATGGATTCCATCCTGCGTATCCAGTCCGGCCAGACGGCGGTACTGGGCGGCCTTATCCAGGACGGTGCGGACTTGAGCAAGTCGGGCACGCCCTTCCTGTCGGAGATTCCCAGATTTGGTGAACTGTTCAGCTACCGCGACAACCGCGTCACCCGTACTGAGCTGGTGATTTTCCTGCGCCCACGCGTCATCCGCAGCGCCAGCGTGAACACCGAGCTGTCCGACTTTCAGGAGTACCTGCCCAAGCGCCTCGAACTCAGCGGCGACCCGCAGCGCCTGACCCAGCCTCCGGTCGTGATACAACCGCCTGGAGACGGCACATGAGCCTTTTGATGGACGCGCTGAAACAGGCTGAACACGCCAAGCGCGACAAAAAGACCGAAACCGAAACACCGCCCCGCCCGGTGCAAGCACCTGCGGTCGCCCCTGCGGTATCCGCGCCAGCGGAACTGAGCCTGTCGCCGGCCGAGCCACAGCGAGAAGAAGCACCGGCAGTCACGCTGATTACCGAACCCGAACCCACTGCAGTGGAATCCGCTGCAGCAGACGCCTGGGACAGCGCTGAATCGGATTCCGCACCGGACATCGAAGCGGATATGGACACCGAACCCGCCGCCGCGCCGGCCGAGACGGGCACACAGAATGAAGTCACGCCAACGCTGGAGACCCTCGAGACGGCCCGGCCAGCCAATCGAGATGGCGCGCAGGACGCCGCACGCGTACTGGCGGCGAGTGAGGCCCGTCTGGCCAGCCGCGGACGGCGTACGACACTGGGCCTGATCGCACTGAGCGTGGTCCTGATCCTGGCACTTGTCGGTTACTACTACTGGGCGTCACTGTCCCAGGCCAAACCCTATATGGGTCTGCCCCAGTTGCCGGCTGAACTCGACGCCGAGCCGATCGCCATCGAAGAACCATCGTTGCCGGCACAGACCGCCTGGCAGGACGGGGCGGCGCCCGTTGTGCCCGCAACGCAGGATTGGCAGCCGGCACCGGTTGATCCGCGCGTGTTGCGCGGCGAACAGGCCATCGCCCCGGCAGAACCGGAATTGCCGGCAGCGCCGCGAGCGGAAATCCGCGTCAGTCGCACAACACAACCCAGCAGTATCAACAGCCTGTTGAGTACCGCGTATTCGGATTATCAGGCCGGCCGCTGGCAGGCAGCCGAACGCAGCTACCGGCA
>JBFEJM010000103.1:0-7380 GCA_041553175.1 Gammaproteobacteria bacterium
GCCGGCTACGGTGCGCAGTTGGCGCACCGCCTGCCGACCGCGGTTTTGCGTCGACTGTTTGCGCTGCTGTTGGCGTTGATCGGATTGAAAATGGTTTTCGCCTGAGAGGGGGCAGGATCAGTCTCACGGCGGGGTGCCGTTACAAGTACCAACACTGACGGCGGAGTATCCCGGTTGTGTGGTTTCGATTCCTATTGATCCTGCTGGTTTTGTACGGTGCCTACGACCTGTGGTCGGAGCGGGCCCAGGCGCAGGCGCCCGGAATTCTGGTCGCCGAGGCGCCGCGTCAGCGGGATGTCACCGGTCTGGCCGCGTTCGCCCGGGACGGTTACCGCATTACGCCGCTGGCGGAATTCGAGATCAAGGCGCGGGTGCTGAGCAAGACACGCTATCGGCTGGATCGCGAGGCGGAGCTGGCACCCATCGATCTCGCGCTGGGCTGGGGTCCGATGTCCGATTCCAGCGTGCTGGACCGAATCGAGATATCCCAATCGAACCGGTTCTTTTACTGGCGTGTCACCGAATTTCCCATTCCACGGCGCGAAATAGAGCGCAATGCCGCTAATATGCATCTCATTCCGGCGGATGCCGCCGTCGAGGCGGCACTGAAATCGGTCCGCGCCGGCCAGGTGGTTGCCTTGACCGGCTATCTGGTCCGGGTCGATGCCAGCGATGGCTGGCACTGGAAGAGTTCATTGCGTCGTGACGATACCGGCAACGGCGCCTGCGAACTGATTTGGGTGGAATCCGCCCGATCGTTGTGATGTTTCTCCCGCCTTCAAATTCCCCCTTCAACGGCCTTCCTTCATAAGTACATCAGTAACTACTTGAATCGCTTGAACGGATCCAGTCTTGACATGAATCAATGATGAACGCCTTCCAAGGGCGCATAGTTGCGCCCCAGTGAAGGAAGATCGATAGCGATGTCCATAGGTATCAGTCGTAGCCAGTTTCTGCGTGGGGATTTCAGCGGCGAGCGGTCCCCGATCAGGCCGCCTTGGTCATTGCCGGAGGCCCAATTCAGTGCAACGTGTACCGGCTGTGGCGACTGCGTGGCAGCCTGTCCCCGCGGCGTTATCCGTCGTGGCCGGGCGGGCCTGCCGATGCTCGATTTCAGCGTCGGCGACTGTGACTTCTGCGCTGCCTGCGCGCAGTCCTGCAAGACGGCCGCACTGAGTCTCGCACGGCAGGCGGATGCGGTTTCGCCCTGGCGGGTGCGGGCCGAACTGGCCGGCGAGTGCCTGGCCCAGCGGGGTGTACTCTGCCGCATTTGCGGCGATCACTGTGAAGCCGGCGCCATCCGTTTCCGTTTGTCGGTCGGCGGCGGATCCAAACCGCAAATCGACGTCCTCGCCTGTACCGGTTGCGGTGCCTGCTATCGGCCCTGTCCGACGCAGGCTATCGCGTTACGCGACTTTTCTGTAGCACCGTCCTGAAGGAAACCTGCCAATGAATATATCTGGTGTGATTGTGCATGCCCGCCCCGAGCGGGTTGATGACGTTCAGCACTCGCTGGCCGCCATGGCGGGTGTGGAAGTCCATGCCGCGACCGACGACGGCAAATTGATTGTGACCGTGGAAGACGACGACGACCGTATGCTGGCTGATACCGTAATGAGTCTGCACAACGTGCCGGGCGTGCTGTCCGCCGCCATGGTCTATCACCAGTTCGAAGACGAAACCCTTTAAAGGAGACACTGCCATGACACTGACCAGGCGCGACTTCATCAAGTCCAATGCCATTGCGGCGACGGCCGCGGCGGCGGGTGTGACGGTGCCGGGCATCAAAGATGCGCTGGCTGCAAGCAAGGAAATCATCCGTTGGGACAAGGCGCCCTGCCGCTTCTGCGGCACCGGCTGCAGTGTGCTGGTCGGCACCAAGGACGGCCGGGTGGTGGCGACCCAGGGCGATCCGGATGCGCCGGTCAACCGCGGCCTCAACTGTATCAAAGGTTACTTCCTGTCCAAGATCATGTACGGCAAGGACCGGCTGACTCAGCCGTTGCTGCGCAAACGCAACGGCAAATACGACAAGGAAGGTGAGTTCGAACCCGTTTCCTGGGACGAGGCCTTTGATGTCATGGCCGAGAAGTGGAAGGTCTCGCTCAAGCGCGACATGGAAGCCAACAAGGGCAAGCCGGTCGAAGAACTCAGTTCCAGTGTCGGCATGTTCGGCTCCGGGCAGTGGACCATCTATGAAGGCTATGCCGCGTCCAAACTGTTCAAGGCCGGTTTCCGCTCCAACAACATCGATCCCAACGCACGCCACTGCATGGCCTCGGCCGTGGTCGGTTTCATTCGCGCCTTTGGCGCCGACGAACCGATGGGCTGCTACGACGATCTGGAGGAAGCGGACACCTTCGTGCTCTGGGGTTCCAACATGGCGGAGATGCATCCCATCCTGTGGACGCGTCTGACCGATACGCGCCTGACCAAAGAGGGCTGCGAGGTGCATGTGCTGTCGACCTTCGAGCATCGCTGCTTCGAACTGGCCGACAATGGCATGATCTTCACGCCGCAGACCGATCTGGCGATTCTCAACTACATCGCCAACTACATCATCCAGAACAAGGCCTATAACCAGGCGTTCATGGACAAGCACGTGAACTTCAATCAGGCCACGACTGATATCGGTTATGGTCTGCGTCCGGAACATGAGCTGGAGAAAGCGGCCAAGAACGCAGGTGCGGGCAAGTTCGACAAGATCAGTTTCGAGGAGTACGCCAAGTCGGTCGAGCCCTATACGCTCGAGTACACCTCCAAGCTGTCCGGTGTGCCGGAGGCACAGTTGGAGAAACTGGCCAAGGCCTATGCCGATCCGAAGCGGAAAGTCACCTCGTTCTGGACCATGGGTTTCAATCAGCACACCCGCGGTGTGTGGGCGAACAACCTCGTTTACAACATCCATCTGTTGACAGGCAAGATCTCCGAGCCCGGCAACAGCCCGTTCTCGCTGACCGGTCAGCCGTCCGCCTGTGGCACCGCGCGTGAGGTCGGCACCTTCGCCCATCGCCTGCCGGCCGACCTGGTGGTGAACAAGAAAGAGCACCGCGACTTTTCCGAGCAGGTCTGGAAACTGCCGGAAGGCACTATTCCCGGCAAGGTCGGTTATCACGCCGTTCTGCAGAACCGCATGTTGAAAGACGGCAAGCTCAACGCCTACTGGGTGATGTGCAACAACAATATGCAGGCCGCGGCCAACATGAATGAAGAGACCTATCCGGGCTATCGCAATCCGGCCAACTTCATTGTGGTGTCCGATCCCTATCCGACCGTCACCGCGATGGTCGCCGACCTGATCCTGCCGACCGCCATGTGGACAGAGAAGGAAGGCGGCTACGGCAATGCCGAGCGCCGCACCCAATTGTGGCGGCAGCAGGTCATACCGCCGGGTGAGGCCAAGTCCGACCTGTGGCAGCTCATGGAATTCTCGAAACGCTTCAAGGCGGAAGAGGTATGGCCGGAGGAGCTGCTGGCCAAGTCGCCTGAGTACCGCGGCAAGACCCTCTACGAAATCCTCTTTCGTAACGGTCAGGTGGACAAGTTCCCGAAACAGCAGGTCGCTGACGGGGCCGGCAACACCTACGACAACGATGAGATGGATGACTTCGGCTTCTATGTGCAGAAGGGTCTGTTCGAGGAGTACCGCATCTTCGGTCTGAAGGGTCCAAAGATAGGTCACGATCTCGGCACGTTCGAGCACTACCATGAGTCGCGCGGTCTGCGCTGGCCGGTGGTCGACGGCAAGGAGACGTTGTGGCGTTACCGTGAAGGCTACGATCCCTTCGTCGAGAAGGGTGCCGGCGTGCAGTTCTACGGCAACAAGGACGGTCGCGCCAATATCATTTCGTCGCCCTATGAACCGCCGGCGGAGAGCCCGGACAAGGAATACGATCTGTGGCTGTCGACCGGTCGCGTGCTGGAGCACTGGCATTCCGGTTCCATGACCCGGCGCGTGCCGGAGCTGTACAAGGCCTTCCCCGATGCGGTGATCTTCATGCATCCCGACGATGCGAAGAAGCGCGGCCTGCGCCGTGGTCTGCCGGCCAAGGTGGTCAGTCGGCGCGGCGAGATGATCGCGCGGGTCGAGACGCGCGGGCGCAACCGGGTTCCCGAGGGCCTGATCTTCGTGCCCTGGTTCGATGCCAGCCGCCTGATCAACAAGGTGACGCTGGATGCCACCGATCCGCTGTCCAAGGAAACGGACTACAAGAAGTGCGCGGTGAAGGTGGTGCCGGTCTGATGCAGGCGAAGGCAGGGGCGGATTCATGCCGCTCCTGCCGGCCCCTTCAGTGAAATGGCTGAATCAACTCTGACGACATGAGCAACACAACAACCAATGCCGCCCGCCGCCGTTTTCTGGTGGACATGGCCCGCACCGCAACCGGAGTTGCACTCTTCGGTGTCGGTCTGGGTTTCTATGCGCGGCAGTCGACTGCACTGCCGGCCGAGGCGCTGCGTCCGCCGGGCGCATTGCCGGAAGAGCAGTTCCTCGGCGCCTGCGTGCGCTGCGGCCTGTGTGTGCGGGATTGTCCCTTCGATACCTTGAAGCTGTCCGAGCTGGGTGACGCTGTTGCCACCGGTACACCCTATTTCACGGCGCGCGATGTGCCCTGTGAGATGTGCGACGACATACCCTGCGTGGTTGCCTGCCCGACCGGGGCGCTGGATCACGGCCTGACCGATATCGACGATGCCCGCATGGGCGTGGCGGTGCTGGTCGATCAGGAGAACTGTCTGAACTTTCTCGGCCTGCGCTGCGATGTCTGTTACCGCGTCTGTCCGGTGATCGACAAGGCCATCACGCTGGATCTGCAGCACAACAAGCGCAGCGGCCATCACGCCCTGTTCATTCCGGTGGTGCATTCCGAACATTGCACCGGGTGCGGCAAGTGCGAGAAATCCTGCGTACTGCCCGAGGCCGCTATCAAAGTACTGCCGACGCGGCTCGCGCGCGGCGAAGCGGCCGAACATTACCGGCTTGGTTGGGAAGAAAAGCGCAAGGCCGGCGAAAGTCTGGTGCCGCCCGATCGTGAGCGCCAGTTCAATCTGCCCGAGGGTGTGCGTTACGACTATCAGGGTGAGGGTGTGATCTTCGAGCAGGGTGCTGCACCGACACCCGAGGCAACACCGTTCGACGATGATCCGTTAAAAACCCTCAACCGCGGACTGGAGGGTCGCTGATGGCGCGCGAACATGTCATCGGTCTCGAAGCGCTGGAAGCCAAGGGCTGGTGGAAGACGCACAAGTGGCTGCTGCTGCGGCGCGCCAGTCAGTTGTCCATTCTGGCGCTGTTCCTGCTCGGACCCTGGGCCGGCATCTGGCTGATCAAGGGGAATCTCAGTTCAAGTCTGCTGCTCGATACCGTGCCGATGACGGATCCTTACCTGTTCGTGCAAACGCTGGTGACGGGCCACCTGCCCGAAACAGCCGCCGTGCTCGGCGCCGTGATTATCGCCGTGTTCTACATGGTGATCGGCGGGCGCGTCTATTGCGCCTGGGTCTGCCCGGTCAATCTGGTGACCGATGCCGCGCAGTGGCTGCGTGATCGTCTGGGTATCAGCACCGCGACCCGTCTGTCGCACAATGCGCGTTATTGGATGCTGGGGATGACGCTGGTGGTGGCAATGGTCACCGGTGGTGTCGCCTGGGAAATGATCAATCCCGTGTCCATGCTGCATCGCGGCCTCATTTTTGGCTTCGGACTGGCCTGGGCTGTGATACTTGCAATATTCCTGCTTGATCTGCTGGTCAGCAAACGCGCCTGGTGCGGGCACCTCTGTCCGATGGGCGCCTTCTACAATCTGCTGGGGCGGGCGAGCCTGGTGCGGGTGACAGCGGCTCAACGCGCCGACTGCAACGACTGCATGGACTGCTACGCCGTTTGCCCCGAACCTCAGGTCATTCGGCCCGCGCTAAAAGGCGCAGAGCACAACATCGGCCCCGTTATTCTCGATGCCAACTGTACCAATTGCGGTCGTTGCATCGACGTCTGTTCAAAAGACGTGTTCCGATTTGGAGTGCGTTCCAATAACTCATCAATCAACTCGCCAAATGCAGGATCCCTATCCGGCAAGACGGAGGTATTGTCATGAAGAAAACTTCAATCGCAGCGCTGGCGCTGGTATGTGGCCTGGTGGGCATGGGGAGCATGATAGCGCCCGTGTCTGCCGAGGAAGTGGTGTCGGAGCGGGGTAACGTGCCATTGGACGAGGATTCCATGGTGCCCGAGGCGAAGATTTACGCGAAAGACGGCAACGTGATTCCGCGCGACTATGTGCAGCAGCCGCCGCTGATTCCGCACAAGATCGAGGGCTACATCATCAATATGAAGTCAAACAAATGTCTGACCTGTCACAGCTGGGCCAATGCGAAGGAATCCGGTGCGACCAAGATCAGCCAGACACACTTTGAGGATCGTGAGCGGAATGTGCTCGCCAATATCTCGGCGAGACGCTACTTCTGTACCCAGTGTCATGTGCCGCAGGTGAATACGGCGCCGCTGGTGGAAAACACCTTCAAGCCGATTACGGCCATCTCCGGTCAGTGAGTGCATGCCTGACAGCACGCTGACGATGCTAATCAATTGACGAGACACCATCATGGCTGACACAGACAAAAACGGGAACCTGATTGCACGCTTCTGGAGGGCGCTGGGGCGCCCATCCACCCGCTATTCGCTCGGAACACTGATGGTCGGTGGCTTCATCGCCGGTATCATTTTCTGGGGCGGGTTCAATACCGCCATGGAGGCGACCAATACAGAGGCGTTCTGCATCTCCTGTCACGAGATGGAGGAGAACGTATATCAGGAGTACAAGAACACCATTCACTACAACAACCGCACCGGCGTTCGCGCGACCTGTCCGGATTGCCATGTGCCGAAGGAATGGACGCACAAGATCGTACGTAAGATTCAGGCCACAAACGAATTGTTCCACAAGGCCATGGGCACGGTGAGCACGCCGGAAAAATTCGAGGCCAAACGCCTGAAGCTGGCCAAGAACGTGTGGCGATCCATGGCGCGAACCGATTCACGCGAGTGCCGCAACTGCCATGACTACGAGTCCATGGACTTCACTTTTCAGGGGCGGCGCGCAGTGGCTCAGCATTCTGAAGGCCTGACCCATGGCAAGACCTGCATCGATTGCCACAAGGGTATAGCTCACTCGCTGCCGGCGATGTATGACGTCGATCCGACCAGTGTCGTCGGTAGTGCCGGTCACTCCAGCGTGATGCCCGTAAAAGAAAGCGTGACGCAATAAAGAGCCTCGCGGCGATCTGACTCAGCAACGACCGACCGGCAGGCAAAGCGCTCCGGTCGATACGTTGCCTGTTCCTGGGGGCAGCCGAACGGATTATCCGCCGCTCGGGCGCAAC
>JBFEJM010000104.1:0-7376 GCA_041553175.1 Gammaproteobacteria bacterium
CAGCGCCGGCACCAGAAACTGATCGAGATCGCGCCGTCACCGCAACTGAACGATGACCAACGCGCGCTGTTGGGTGACTACGCCGTGCGTGCCGCACAGGCGGTGGGCTATGAAAATGCCGGTACGGTGGAATTCCTCATGGCCGCAGACGGCGAATTCTACTTCATGGAAATGAATACGCGTCTGCAGGTGGAACACACCGTAACCGAGGCGATCACCGGCATCGACATCGTGCAGGAGCAGATCCGCATTGCCTCCGGTCTGCCGCTGCAATACCGTCAGGCGGACATTCAGCGTCGTGGCTATGCCATGGAGTTTCGAATCAACGCCGAAGATCCGAAAAACGACTTCCTGCCCAGTTTCGGCCGCATCACGCGCTATCTGGCACCCGGCGGCCCGGGCGTACGTACCGATGCCGCCATTTATACCGGTTACCCGATCCCGCCGTATTATGATTCCATGTGCGCCAAACTCACGGTCTGGGCACTGACCTGGGAACAGGTGCTGAATCGCGCCACACGCGCACTGGAAGATATGGGTGTGTACGGTGTAAAAACCACCATCCCCTATTATCTGGAGATCCTCAAAACCGAAGATTTCCGCGCCGGTAATTTCAACACCGGCTTCGTCGAAATGCATCCCGAGCTGGTCGAGTACACCACCAGCCGGCCAACCCGCGAGATGGCGGCCGTCATTGCCGCTGCGGTTGCGGCACACACCGGACTTTAAACGAGGCGCTCCCGCAGGACGCCGCACAGGGCAGACACATGGCCAAGGTCAATATCACAGAAGTCGTTTTGCGCGATGCGCACCAATCCCTGTTGGCCACGCGCATGCGCACCGCCGACATGCTGCCGATCTGCGAGCGGATGGATCGGGTCGGCTACTGGTCGATGGAAGTATGGGGTGGTGCCACCTTCGATGCCTGTCTGCGCTTTCTCAAGGAAGATCCCTGGGAGCGCCTGCGCGTGCTGCGCGATGCCCTGCCCAACACCCGTCTGCAGATGCTGCTGAGGGGGCAGAATCTGCTCGGCTATCGCCACTATTCGGATGATGTGGTGCGCGCCTTCGTTGCCCTCGCGGCCAACAATGGCATAGACGTATTCCGCATCTTCGACGCACTCAACGACATTCGCAATCTGGAAGTCGCGATCGCTGCCGTCAAAAAAGCCGGCAAGCATGCGCAAGGTACCATCTGCTACACCACCAGCCCGGTACATGGCGTCGATCAGTTCGCCGACATGGCCAGGACGCTGGCCGGACTCGGCTGCGACAGTATCGCGGTCAAGGACATGGCCGGCCTGCTGACGCCAATGGTTGCAGGCGACTTGTTCAAGCGTCTGCGCAGCGAAGTCGATCTGCCGATTCATCTGCATATGCATGCGACGGCCGGCGTCGCCGAAATGTGCCAGCTCAAGGCAGTCGAGAACGGGTGTCTGCATATCGACACCGCCATCTCGTCCTTTGCCGGCGGCGCCAGCCATCCGCCGACCGAAAGCATGGTTGCCGCCCTCGCCCGCACCGAGTACGACACCGGACTGGATCTCAATCTGCTGCAGGAGATCGGTTTCTACTTTCGCGAAGTGCGCAAGAAATATCACCAGTTCGAGAGCGAATTCACCGGCCTCGATACGCGCGTGCAGATCTATCAGGTCCCGGGCGGGATGATTTCCAATCTCTATACGCAGCTGCGTGAACAGGGCGAGCTGGGGCGTATGAACGACGTCTTGCTGGAAATTCCCCGCGTGCGCGAGGACCTGGGCTATCCGCCCCTGGTCACCCCGACGTCACAGATAGTCGGTACCCAGGCCGTATTGAATGTCCTGACAGGTCATCGCTACAAGACCATCACCAACGAGGTGAAGCTGTATCTGCAGGGTCGCTACGGCCGCGCACCCGGCACGGTCAATCCGATGGTACGGCAGCAGGCCATCGGCAACGAGGACGTCATCGATGTACGCCCGGCCGATCTGCTCGATGACGAGATGGACAACCTGCGCGAAGAGATCAATCATCTGGCCAAGAGCGAGGAGGATGTCCTCACCTTTGCCATGTTCCCGGAAGTCGGTCGCGACTTCCTGGAGAAGCGCACCGAGAATGCATTGATACCCGAGGCACTGGAGCCACCCAAGAGTGAACAGGCCGGGGAAAATCTGCGACCGACCGAATTCAATGTCACCTTGCACGGCGAGACCTACCATATCCGTGTCACCGGCTCCGGTCATCATCATCAGGATCAGCGGCCGTTCTACCTCACGGTCGACGGCGTACCCGAAGAGATCCTGGTGGAATCCCTGGAGGAAATCGAAGCCGCACCGGCCAATGGCGGCAGTGCGGCGCCGCGGCCACACAAAGGCAGCAAACGCCCGCGCGCGAACAAACCCGGCGATGTCACCACATCCATGCCCGGCACGGTTGTGGAGGTGCTGGTGGAGGTAGGTGCGAGTGTGAAAGCAGGCGATCCACTGCTGGTGGCCGAGGCCATGAAAATGGAAACGGAGATACAGGCGCCCATCGCGGGTACCGTCAAGGCGATTCACGTAGCCAAAGGCGATAGCGTGAATCCGGATGAGACGCTGGTTGAGATTGGCGAGTAATCTGTTTCCATCACGTTGCCGTAGCGGCGTGCAAACAGGGGCGAAGATCGCAAAGTGCAGGTCAAGAACTGACAGGTCCGGCGCAATAGGCTAGGCTATGCGGCCGACGTTGATGACACGAATTGACACAATGACTTCGCCTTTGCCGCTCGTGCTCGCATCCACCTCCCCCTACCGGCGTGAACTGCTCGGCCGATTGGGCCTGCCCTTTTCCACCTGTTCGCCAAACATTGACGAAACGCGCCTCAGCGGTGAATCGCCTGCAGAACTCGTGCGCCGCCTGTCTGAGGCCAAGGCACGTGCCGGTGCCGCGCAACTTTCCGCGAATGCGCTTGTGATCGGCTCGGATCAGGTGGCGGTCATTGACGATGAGGTGCTGGGCAAGCCGGGCGATTTCGAACGGGCCTGCGCACAGCTGGCACGTTTATCCGGCCGCCGTGTCACCTTTCTGACCGGGCTGTGTCTCTATAACAGCGCGCGTGATGAGCACCAATCCGAAGTCGTGCCGTTCACGGTTGTATTCCGCGCACTTTCGAAAACTCAGATCGAGCATTATGTCGAACGCGAACAACCGTTCAATTGTGCCGGCAGTTTCAAATCGGAAGGCCTGGGGGTGGCCTTGTTCGAGCGCATGGAGGGTGATGACCCGTCGGCGCTGATCGGTCTGCCGTTGATCCGCCTGACATCGATGCTCGACGCCGAGGGGTGTTCGGTTTTATAAGAATAAGAAAAGGGGCGGATTCGACATCCGCCCCCGGCGGTTCTACTGCAGGCTGATTCCGCCTGAGAGTTTTACCAGCGTATTTGCCATCGCCGCACCCACGCGGTCGGCGAAACGCTTGAAGATATCCTCTTTCGGGGTGAAGTCCACGACATCCTCCGCGCCGATCAGTTCACGCGCCACATAGCTGGCGCTGCCGATACCGTCGACCAGGCCCAGGGCGACGCTCTGTTCGCCGGTCCAGACCAATCCGCTGAACATGCTTTCGTCGTATTGCAGGCGCTCGCCGCGTCCATCCTTGACGGTCTTGATGAACTGTTCATGTATTCCGTTCAAAAGACCCTGCACATGGGCGACATCTTCCGGATTCGACGGCAGGAACGGATCGAGAAAGCCCTTGTGTTCACCGGCCGTCAGCAGGCGACGCTCGATACCCAGCTTATCCATTGCATCGACGAAACCGAAACTGTCCATGCGCACACCGATCGAGCCGACAATGCTCGCTTTATCCACATAGATCTCATCCGCGCCCACGGCGATATAGTATCCACCGGATGCGCACAGATCCGCGACCACGGCATACAGCGGGATTTCCGGATATTTGGCCCGCAGGCGTTTCATTTCATCATTGACATAGCCGGCCTGCACCGGGCTGCCGCCCGGACTGTTGATTCGCAGAATGACACCGGCGGTCTTCTTGTCCGCAAAGGCATCGCGCAGACCGGTGATAATGTTGTCGGCGCTGGCGTCGGTCTCAGCCGAGATAATACCGGACACCTCGACCAGTGCGGTGTGCTTGGTACTTTTCACGCTTGGCGTTTCCCAGCTGGACGGCAGATAGAGCAGCAGGATCACGACCAGATAGAGGAACATCAGCGTCTTGAAGAAAATACTCCAGCGCCTCGCTCTGCGTTGTTCATTCAGCGACGCAAACGCCAGGCGATTGATCAGATCCCGGTTCCAGTCCGCATCCGACGTGCCTGACTCAGTGGGCGTTGTCTCCGCCTTATTCGAAGTCCAATCGTCACTCATGTTGTGCCTTCTCCCAATCTGCGTTGTGGATGAATTTCGTCTGTTATCTCTTATGCCTGCTTGACGGCGTCGGCATCGACCACATGCTCCGCCAGCCAATCGGTCAGCTCGCTCATCTGATCCAGACAGAGCAGCGGTTCATGCCGCTGCAGCCGTTCCAGGCTGTGAACGCCATACGTTACACCCATGCGGTGGGCACCCGCATTGCGCGCCATTTCCAGATCATATTCCGTATCGCCGATCATGACAGTCTGTGCCGGCGCCAGTGTCGTTTCCCGCATTATCTCTTCCAGCATCAATGGATGCGGTTTGGAGCGTGTCTCATCCGAACAGCGGGTGGCGTCGAACAGCCCACCGAGACCGGTCTGTTGGAGGACCTTATCAAGACCTTTGCGGCCCTTCCCCGTCGCCACGGCCAGCCGGAATCCTTCCTCCTTGAGGAGATGGAGCGTGGCCTCCACACCGGGGAACAGCGGCGATGGATGGTCGCTGGCGAGCCAATGGGTACGGTACTGATCGGCGATTGCCTGCGTCAACGACGCGTCCGCCCCGGGATACAATCCATTGACCGCTTCCTGCAGGCCAAGCCCGATGATGTTCCGGATCTCGTCCACGCTGCGCTGTTCCAGGTCAAGATCGCCGATGGCCGCCTGCATGCAGGACACGATCTGCGCTTCGGAATCCATCAGGGTTCCGTCCCAATCAAATACCAGTAGTTTAATGTCGTACATCTGCTGTATTACTCACTGCTCGACAATTGATGTTGTCCGCACCGGACCGAGACGCGGTGTTCACTGTTTCAGGCGCTCCAGCACTGCGCGTAAATCGTCCGGCAGCGGCGCACTCACATGCACCTCACGTCCGCTGACCGGGTCGGAGAAGCCGACACTGTGGGCGTGCAGAAACAGCCGCTTCAGACCCAACCCGCGCAGCTCCTGGTTGAATTCCGCATCGCCGTATTTTTCGTCGCCCGCCAGGGGGTGGCCTACATGGGCCCCGTGCACACGTATCTGATGGGTACGCCCGGTGCCGAGTTCAACCTCCATCAGGCTCGCATTGCCGAACAGATCCAGCGGCCGAAAGCGTGAATCCGCCGCCTTGCCCTCGTCGTCCACAGTCACGATGCGTTCACCGCCCCGCACCTGATTCTTGAGCAAAGGTGCGTCGACCACCCGCTCACCGAGATTCCAGCGACCGCGCACCAGGGCCAGATAACGCTTGTCGACCACGCCGTTGCGCAGCAGTTCGTGCAACATGCGCAACTCGCTGCGGCGCTTGGCGATCATCAGACAACCCGAGGTCTCCCGATCCAGTCGATGCACCAGTTCGAGAAAATGGGCATTCGGCCGGGCGGCGCGCAAGGCCTCGATCACGCCGAAACTCAACCCACTGCCGCCATGGACCGCCATTCCAGCCGGTTTATCCACCACCAGCAATCGTTCATCCTCATACAGGATCCGGTCTTCCAGTCGCTGGCCCGCGCCGCCGCCGGAACTCCGCGCCGCCGGTGCCGCGGTTCGTACCGGCGGAATTCTGACCTGATCCCCCGCCTGTACCCGGTATTCCGGTTTGATACGGCCCTTGTTCACGCGTACCTCTCCCTTGCGCAGAATCCGGTATATGAGGCTGCGCGGCGCACCTTTGAGGTGGCGCATGAGATAGTTATCAATGCGCTGACCGGCATCTTCAGATCCGACTTCGAGGATCCGGACGGCGGGATTTGCGGTAGTGGCAGGTGCGATCATGCGCGCATCATAGCAACATCCGCGCCGATTCCGGCGTGGCCCGGGGACAGAGCGAAAAAAAAGCCCTAACCGATTGATGTCAGGGAGAATGGTTGCTATATTCGGACCCGCGTGACCCAAAGAGGGGCAAGGATGTGCCCGTGACCGGTAAGGATGTCGACCGGAACACGCACGAGTTTTCACTCACATATCGATCGTCTCGATCCTGGGCTGGCAGCGAATCTGCCGCACCTTGTGATGACACCGGTGCCTGGCTGAAGAGACCGTTCGCGACATAGTAAGGATGGATTCGTCCGTCCCCATCGCGACGCACCTTTTCAAGTACAGGTGACTCGACGAACGGATGTGACCGATGTATGGCAAAAGTTTCTTAATCGAACTTATGAATTCAAGCGCTCCCACGGTTATGACCGGCTCCCGCCATGGCGAACAGGCACTCGTCCTGTTGGCCTGTGTCAGCCTGGGCTCGTTGTTACATGCACTGCTTTCGCTGGTGCGTAACGGGTCCGGATGCATGCGGCTGCCTGCCATAAACAGGTTCGAGCGCCCGCGAGAACAAACGTATGAAAAGAATGCTTATCAATGCAACTCAGCCGGAAGAGTTGCGCGTGGCGCTGGTCGATGGCCAGAAAATCTACGACCTGGATATCGAAGTCCCCTCCCGGGAGCAGAAAAAATCCAATATCTACAAGGGTAAAATCACCCGCGTAGAACCCAGTCTGGAAGCCGCCTTTGTCGACTATGGTGCCGAGCGCCATGGTTTCCTGCCGCTAAAAGAGATCTCCCGCAGCTATTTCCGCGAAGAGGCCCGCGAGGGTGGCGGTCGCGTCAATATCAAGGATGCACTCAGGGAAGGTCAGGAAATCGTCGTTCAGGTTGAGAAGGAAGAGCGTGGCAGCAAGGGCGCCGCCCTCACCACCTTTGTCAGTCTGGCCGGCCGTTATCTGGTGCTGATGCCCAATAACCCGCGTGCCGGTGGCGTATCGCGCCGCATCGAGGGTGACGACCGCAGCGAAATCCGCGACGCCATGAGCCAGTTGGAGATTCCGGCCGACATGGGGCTTATCGTACGCACCGCAGGCGTCGGTAAGAGTGCCGAGGAACTGCAATGGGACCTGGACTACCTGTTGCAGGTCTGGAGTTCCATTGAGGCCGCAGCCCAAGAGCGCCACGCCCCCTTCCTGATCTATCAGGAAAGCAACGTCATCATTCGCGCCATCCGCGACTACCTGCGCAACGATATCAACGAAATACTGGTCGACGAGCCCTCGGTCTTCGAGC
>JBFEJM010000105.1:0-7360 GCA_041553175.1 Gammaproteobacteria bacterium
AACGCGAGTCCAATGTATCCGCTCCGTGTTCGGTAACTTTGGTCATTGTCCTGAATCACCCTGTGCTCAGTCGGCGTTCAGGTTACCGCGCTCAGGGATTCGGAGCCAGGCGCGAATCCCTCCATTCGATATCGATGTCGTCGATCCAGGCCTCCACGGCTTTGGGAAACGGCGGCAAGTGACGGGGAAACCACCCACCCAGCACTCTGCGATATGTGGGATAGACCAGGCCACCAAATGACGCGTGACGTTCGCAGAGATGCGCGCCGATCGCCCAGCGGCTGATGACATCGGCGCGGTAATCCAGACGTCGCAGCAAACCGCCTTCGTCGAAGTAGAATGTCTGTTGCCGGCTGTGGGTGGGAAAACCCAACGGATAGGTCACCTGTAACGGATGCCACCAGCGACCACCGCCAATCGCGAACGGTGGCAGAGCGGTCAGATCGAAACCCTCCTGCATAAACAGAAAGGGGGTGTTCTTGTAGTTCCACATCGCATAGCCGAGGAAGTACAGAAAGTCGAGCTCATCCCACCAGAGCTGGTGTGACGCCACGCCATCCGCGCTGGAAACGATGCTGCGTTCCTTGATGCGCGTACCGTCGGAATTCTCGATCCATACACGATCACCGCTGAAATATCCGCTGCAACCCCGACCGGGATAATCCTGCAGCCGGGCGTAGATACGACGGGTCTCGAGCGTGATCGAGAACGAACGCATGTGCGGCGATACGCCCTTGAGCATCAACAGCGGAAAACGCGCACGTACATTCACCTTGATGGCTTCGACCCCTGCCCAGCGCACTCCACCTCCATGCGCATCGATGGCCTGGTCCAGAATGGAACGGGCATCAGCCGCCCACTCCGTGTCGTGAGGACTAGCGACCATGGCGGACAGCCACTGCGAACAACCATTGGCTGATGACAGCGCTGATCTCCTTGGCATGGTCTATCATGAGATAATGCTTGGCGCCGGCTATTCTATGCAGTCGCTGATGTGCCGCCAGCGGCGGCAGATGGAATAGGTCCTGGCCGAGCACAGGATCCTGTTCGCCCCAGACGAACGACTGCGGAACCGGCGCCATGAGTCCCTGCAGAATCAGCGCGTGCGCGCTGGGTCTGGTCGCACAGGCCGTTAGCATCGCCATGATCAGTGTTGTTCCCAGGTAGCTAAACCCGCGCTGCGCCGTTTTGCTTCTGGCTCTTCTGGTCTGAAGTCTGCCCGCCTCCATCCGTACTCCTCCAGTCATACGCCTTGGTTGTTATGAGTTCACAGATCAAAGTAGACACTGACTACTTTAGGCGCGGGTGTAAATGTTGTCAACGTCTACTTTGGGTCGCAGGAGGGCGCTGTATTTTTGTATATACTCAAGAATATACAGATAGTTAGATATATAGTGGGCTCTGTGCTGGGAACCTTAAGGCTATGCCGCAAGAGGTGGCTACGGGGAAACAAGCTGGCTTGGTCATAGCCGATAGCATGCAGGGGATCAAGGGGAAACGCCGCCGGGCGGGAAACCGACCGGGCCCGCTCTGGAACCACTACCCGGTCGGTAACCACAACAGCCTGGGATCAGGGCGATTCGCCCTCGCCGCCGGTGGGCTCGGTCTTGCCGGCATAGTTTTTCGGCGCCGCCTTCGGGGTGGCACGCCACAGGCCGCCCTGGGAGAAACATTCCCAGCCCCAGCGCAGCCACTTCAACAGGGCAAAGGCCAGCCACAAGGCCCAGGCCAGCATCAGCAGTCGATAGACTCCCAACGGCACCGAAACCACGAAGGCAGCCGGATAGCGCGAGTCGGTTCGATCCTGATACCAGTTGAGATCGTTGGCAAACGAGAAGTTGCCGGCGATCTGCATATCGGGTCTGCCGAGCAGCCCCTGTTCAACTGCGGCGAACAGACTGCCCAGCGCGACCAGACTGAACAACACCAGCAGCACCTGCATACCATTGAAGGCCAGCGGACCACTGAGCCGGTCGGTCGCCATGCGTCCGCGCAGTCCCAGCAGGAACAGCCAGCCGACGACAATGAGTGCCGGTACAATTGGACTTTGACTCAGGCCGATGCCCAACAGTATCCAGTGATGTGTCTTCAGCGGTGTCAGTGTCACCCGCCCGAGCCCAATCGCGATCAGCACAATCACAACCAACACACCCCAGAACAACACGGCCGGCCCCAACCGTGGCCCACCCGTGAACAGGATCCAGCGGTCCTGGCTTACGCCGACATGGATGTTTGCATTCACACTCGGCAGTCCCAGATCAACTTCCGGTGTACGAAACATATTCTGCATGCCGGCTGGTTCACGCCATTGCAGGGTGACGTTCTGCGCGCGCGGCGCGATAGGCAACAGAATACGCCCTTCCTCCAGTCGTATCGGCTGGGCCAGACCGTCGATAGTGACACTCGATAATTCGGCAGAGGACGGCAGCGTGATCGCGTGCTGCCCGCCCTGGCTGCTGCGCAACTCCAGCGACAGCGCGACATCGGTCGCACGTTTGCCGGGTGTGACGTCCAGCTTCGACTGTTCAATGGTCAGCGTCTGTCCGCCTACGCCTTGTGGCCGTGTCACCTCCAGCACCACCGATTCACCTGGCCAGGGCCGCCAGGTCGGGAACCAGTTGGCATTGGGATCCTGATGATGTACGACCGGAATTCCGCTGGGGACGACATGCCAGATCGGACTGATATCGAGCGACCATTGCTCCACCCAGGCCGTGGTTTCGGCCGCCTTCAGTTCGAACCGCGCCCGCTTTTCCAGGATGGAATTCCAGACCATGCCGTTGACGTTGGGTGCCAATGCGATCTGCACCTTGCCGTCTTTGAGGATCATGCCGTCGGTGACAACGGATTCACCCGCCAACAACGGAATCGCCAACGAGATCGATGTGCCCGGCGGCGACACGCGCTGCACTCGGGTTTCGACCGTCCAGTCGGTACCAAGCCGCACCGTTCGCTCGATCCGCACGAATGCCGGCAGACTGCTCGGCTCAAGTGCAGTGGTTGCCAGATGGTCGGCCAGACGCGTCAGTTGCAAGGCACCCTGCGGAATGCCATCACTGTCCACACCGGTCACCGACCAACCACTGGCACTGACGCTGACTCGATGCGGGCGCAGTGGCAGTGGCAATTGCAGCGCGGACCTTCCCGGCACCGTACCGGCGGCAATAACCTCATGCACACCGGCTTCGACCCCGATCCACAGTTCCCCTGCCGATGTGCGGAATAGACCGGTTGCCGGATCTCCGTCTACCAGTATGCTGCTCGGCAACCATTGACCCACCTGCGCCGGTATCGGTAACGCCGTGCGTTCATGCGCCTCCACCTGCAATCGGATAGTGAGTCGGTCCTCGTCGATACTCAGATGCATGCGCGACAGTTGGGCACAATTCGGCAGACACTCAGGCGGTGCCAGCAGACGCGTTTTCAGTTCCTTGAGCAACGTGTCCGACGGAAACGCGCTCATGGACAGTTCCTCCGCCTGCACATCGCGCGCGGGCAGCGTCAGCAATGCACCGACACCGATCAGACTGAGTACCAATGGCAGCACACCGCCCGGCATCGACCAGCGACCGATCGGCCGGCCGACGACGCGCAGGACCAGCAACGCGACAAGTACCACGCGCATCAGATTGAGCAGGAGATTCATGAAGGGTGAAATCAGTACCAGCGAAATGGCCTGATCGGCATTGACCGGTCCATTCCAGCTGAGCGGTACGGCAGTCCAATTCCAGGTCGGCAGGCCCGGACCGGTCTGCACCACGGCATCGGGATCGATCTGACTGGAAAACTGCGAATAGACCGGGCCGCTGTAACTGTCAAAGGACTTGCGCGGACGCGCTTCCATTTCCATTGGCGCGATCTTGCCGCTTACCTGCGCTTCATCCAGCGAACGTATGGCGTCGGCCGGTTCCGTTGCCGGCGCAACAGTGTGCATCTGCTGGCGGACACCGGGCTGTTCAAGCTGCGGATAGATCCCGGTGCGCACTTCCCATACCAGAAACGGCACACTGATAATGATCAGAACAACCAGGCTGAGATAGCCGTACCACTGCACACTCTGTTTCAGGCGCCCGGCCGGCACCACGCGCAGAAGAGCGACGGCGGCCAGAAGACTCAACCATACCCCCGCCGGTGCGCCGGGTTCGTGCCAGGTCAGCACCAGCATCGCGAACATCAGTGCCCCCCACAGCCAGCCCCACAACTTGCGCGCCGTGAGTGTCGCGATCAGCACCAGAAAAATATCCAGCAGTGTCCAGCGCTGCAGCCAGGTGGTCGGCACATTGTCCACGCCGCTGGCGGAAAACACGCGCCAGCCGGGCGGCAACTGCAGCGTGGCGGACACACGCTGGAAGTCGTGCTGCCAACCGACAGCCGGCAGTGTGGTGATCGTGCCTTCGTAGCGACTGTCGGCCGTCATGTTCAAGGCGCCGCGACGAATCTCCACCCCGACACCACTGCCTTCACCGATACGGGTGATGACCTGGGGCTGACCGTCGAGTGTAACCATGCCAACCTGCAACTCGGGCGCAGCCTCCAGACGCCAGCTGCGGGTGACGCTGCCGCCGATCTGATCCCGCAGACTGTAACCGCCGCCGTCGAAGTCGAGCCACAGCGTTCGCTCCAGATGCAATTGATCAGGATTCGGATCGGGGTCGCCACGACGCACGACGTCAAATAGCATGCGTTCGCCCGCATCCAGGCGATAGGCCGGCAGACTCTGCCAATCGCCGGGCAGCGATGTCTGGCGTGCATCGATCGCGGGCACACCGCCCACTTCCACCAGACGCAGGTCCGAGCGAGCGTCGAAGACCCAAACCTCTTCCTCCGGCCAGGGCGCAGGCACACCGGTCAGCACTAGCGCGTCGATCTGACCTGGCAGCCGGGCAGTCACCCGCAGTTGCCAACGACCGGGACGCACCTGCACACGCAGGCGCCCATCCGCTTCCAGCCGCGCGGCAAGCGGCGACTCCAACACCAGCGGAATCGCATTCTCCAGCAGCGTCGGACCGATCAGTATTTCACGCTGGCGGCCGGACACATCGAGATCAATATGGGTGACGATCTGCAGTGGCGTATCGTCTATGATGCGGCGATATACTCGAATGTCGGCACGTTCGGCGTTGGCGTCACCGGACACTTCGTCTGCCTCGTCGGCCAACCACAGTACACCGTCGGCGCGTATGGCGGGATTCGCCACAGCCACACCGTTACGGGTGAGTTTGAGCAGGCCGATGTCGCTCGCCAGTCCGATAGATTTGGGTAGTGCGTTCCATTCAAAGGCACCGCTGACGATGTGCCGACCGCGCGGCAGATCGATCATGGGCCGACCTTCCCGCGCAACCACCACTACACGCTTCCCATCGACCATCACATCGGTCGGCCAGTGATCGCGATCACCGGGTAACGGTATCCAGGCTGGGTCGTGCGCATAGAGATCCCAGGACTGCTGAAAACGTCCGGACTGTGCACCCACCTCGAGTGTCAGCACACTCGGCCAGCCGCAGCGCCGCGCATTTCTGTTGTGCAGCGATGGACAGCCCGATTCGGATTCTCCATGCAGCGCCCAGGAAACCCAGGGCCGCAACGGTTCCGGTACGGCGTCTTGAGACAGCGGCGCCGCCTGCAACGCGGGTGTGATCAACATCAGGACAGCCATTCGTCGCAACCAGCGTCGAATCATGGCCGTACCGTGGCGATTGTCCATCAACGGGAATACACCTGCCAGCATCGCACCCTCTCCCAAGATCTGTATCTGTTATCTGTTCTGATTATTCACCTTGATGACAAATCCACCCGACCCGTCATTACGCGCGAAGCGATGCAGCTCCTAACCAATGTCACCGGGCCGCATGTTTCGCCGACGATGCCGTATTACGCTCCTATACTGTACTCGGTGATCGCATCCAGAAAGGCCCCGCCATACTTCTCGAGTTTGTGCTGGCCTACACCGACGACGGCCAGCAGTGCATCCTCGTCCATGGGCCGATCACGCGCCATCTGTATCAGCGCAGCGTCGCCGAACACAATATAGGGCGGTACACCCTGTGCATCGGCCAGGCGCTTGCGTACATCGCGCAAATGATCAAACAGCCCCTCGTCGTAAGGGCCGTGACCGGCATCCAGTTTCGGCCGTTTCTTTTTGGCCTTTTCGCGGACACGCGGCTTGGCCAGGGTCAGCTCTTCCTCGCCGCGCAACAACGGGCGCGCGGCAGCGGTCAGCTTCAGAACCGAATAGGCGGCGATATCCTGAATCAGATAACCATGATGAATGAGCTGGCGGATGATTGAAATCCATTCCAGCTCGGTTTTGTCACTGCCAAGGCCGTAGGTGGACAGTTGCGCATGCCCCAGCGAACGGATGCGTTCATTGTCCGCGCCCCGTAACACATCGACGACATGACCGACACCGAAACGCTGTCCGACACGATACACACAGGACAACGCCTTCTGTGCGTCGAGTGTCGCATCGAAACGCTCCGGCGGATCCAGGCACACATCGCAATTGCCGCAGTCCCGCTCCAGCCGTTCGCCGAAATAATTGAGCAGCACACGGCGGCGACAGGTCAGGCTTTCGGCCAGACCGACCATGGCATTCAGCTTATGCAGTTCGATGCGTTTCTGTTCGGCATTATCGTTGTTCTCGATCAGGCGCCGGGCGGTGCCCACATCCTGCGGTCCGAACAGCAGCAGCGCCTCGGAATCCAGTCCGTCGCGACCGGCACGACCGGTTTCCTGGTAATAGCCCTCGATGTGTTTGGGCAGATCGAAATGCACCACAAAGCGCACGTTGGGTTTGTCTATGCCCATGCCAAAGGCAACCGTCGCCACGACGACCTGCAATTCGTCGCGCACGAAACGCTCCTGTACATTCTGCCGCTGCGCGGTCGGCAGACCGGCGTGATAAGGCTCGGCCTGAATGCCCGCGTCGCACAGCTTCTGCGCGACCTCCTCCACCCGCTTGCGACTCAGTGCATAGACAATGCCCGACTGATCGCGGCGTGCATCGAGAAAGCGCAGCAACTGATCAAAGGGCTTATGCTTTTCCAATACGGTATAGCGGATGTTGGGCCGATCGAAGCCGGTGACATAACGCTGGGCATGGCCTAATCCGAGTACGCGGACGATATCGTCGCGGGTTTGAGTATCGGCGGTTGCCGTCAATGCCACCAGCGGCACATGTGGGAAATATTCACGCAGGGCACCCAGTTGCTGGTACTCCGGCCGGAAGTCATGCCCCCACTGCGACACACAATGCGCCTCATCGATCGCAAACAGGGCAATATCGATATCGGCCAGTCGATCGACGAATCCGCCGCTCATCAGCCGCTCCGGGCTGATATAGAGCAGATCGAGTTCGTGG
>JBFEJM010000106.1:0-7326 GCA_041553175.1 Gammaproteobacteria bacterium
GCCCGACAGGCTTCCGATTCCGGCGCCGATCAGCACCGCCATCAGGCGACTGAAGCGGACGTCTTCCAGTGTCTCTTCATGTTCGGCATCGCGTTTCGGCAGCAGCATCATGACGCTCGCCACACCCGCCATGCCGGCAAAGACGAGCAACATGACCTCTTCCGAGACGTGCATGGAAAGACGCGACCCGATGAGGCAGGCCAGGGCCATGGGGAGGCCCAGATACAATGCGAGTTCGGGATGTACTCGACGGTACCGTTGATGGCCGAACGCGCCGGATACCGCGCCGGCAAAACTCTGCACGGTGGTGATGCCGGCGACCGCTTTCATGCCAAACGCGGCAAAGCCGAGCGCCGGCGGCACATAGAGCAGCAGCGGAACGGCAATGATCCCCCCGCCGATACCCAGCAGGCCCGAAACAGCGCCAACGCCGAGACCGACGACGAACATCAACAGACCCAGACTCGCATCCATCCAACAGTGCCCGCTAAATGAATTCCACCGGGTGATCGGTCGGTTCGATGACTTCTCCGATAACCATCGCCGCCGGGAATCCATCCTGGTGCAGTCGCTGCAGGATCGGATCGACCGCGGCGGGAGACGCCGTGATCAGAATCCCGCCGTTGGTCTGGGGGTCGGTGAACAGAATCTGCAGATCGAGATCCCAGTTGTTGAAAGACAGCAGGTGGCGATATGCCTCCATGTTGCGGTAGGCGCCGCCCGGGACCACCCCTTCACGGGTGAAGTCGATTGCCCCCGGCAGGGTCGGAACCGAGGCGGACTCGATGCGCATGGTGACGGAGGCGCCCTCGGCCATTTCCACCAGGTGTCCGGCCAGACCAAAACCGGTCAGGTCCGTGAGTCCGTGGACATCTTCCAGCTGTCCCAGCCAGGCACCGGGCGTGTTCACCTGAGTGATGGCGTCGATGAGTGTGCCGTAGCCTTCGTTGGTCAGCATCTCGGCACGCAGCGCACTGGCCAGCACGCCGATACCGATGCCTTTGGTCAGAATGACGCGATCGCCGATGCGGGCGCCGGCATTGGTCTTGATCTTGGTGGGATGGACTTCCCCAACCACGGCCAGACCGAAAATCGGCTGTGGATTGTCGATGGTGTGACCGCCGGCCAGCGCCACGCCAGCCTCTTTGCAGCAGTCGACGCCCCCGCGCATGATGTCAGCCAGCCGTTCGTGGGCTACATCGTTGATGGGAAAACCCGCTATGGCGGTCGCCATCAGCGGTTTGCCACCCATGGCATACACGTCGCTGAGTGCATTGGCCGCGGCTGCGCGTCCGTAGAGATAGGGATCGTCCACCAGTGGTGTTTGGAAATCGTTGGTGAAAACGATGGCCTGATGATCATTCAGTCGTAAGACGGCGGCATCGTCGCTGTGCTCGACGCCGACCAGGAGGTCGGCGTGGGCGGAACGGCGCGGAACGCCCTCGAGCAGGCGCTTCAGCTGTGCCGGCTCGACTTTGCAGCCGCAGCCGCCGCCGTTGGCGAATGACGTTAACCGTTTGTGATTGGGGTCTTCAGTAGGGAGAAGAGATGGAGTAGTAAAGCTCTTAAGCAGATCGAGTCCAATTTCCACTGTTTCCTCCTGAGGTGGCTGTAGCCAGCTGATTTATTGTTTGTTATGTGGCCGTCGACTGAGGATTTAACACATCGTTTTTGAAACTGCAACGAAAACGTAAAAATCGCTATATTTTAAGTATCGGTTTTCTGACGCGTGTCCCAGTACGGGAAGGGTGGGTCGCCTGGCGAGTGGCTTGGAGTGTTGCAGCGCTGCGAGGAGTCGCCACAGCGGGCAAGCAATAGGTGTATGCAGTGGCGCGAAATCGGTAGGACAGTAATCGCCCGGGGCAGGAATAAACCGCTTGGGCCAATTCGCCCGGACTAAAGAAAAGGGGTGAGCCAATGTTGACGATTGGCTGGGGGATGCATCTATTTCTTGTATTCGTATATCGCGGCCTGTGGTTTCATGCCATAGCCGAAATCGCTTTTTGCAAGCCATTGCGCGAAGTCAGCCGCCGGTAACGGCCGCGCGATATGGAATCCCTGCGCAATATCGCAACCGAGTTCCGCCAGCAGGCTCATGCAGGCACCGTCCTCAACGCCCTCGCCGACGACATCGAGCCCCAAACTGTGGGCAAGGGCCACGACGCTGCTCACGATGGCCTGATCCTGTTCGCTGGCGGATATCGTCTGCACAAAACTCTTGTCGATTTTCAGCGAGGTGACCGGGAATCGTTTGAGATAGGCCAATGAAGAGAAGCCTGTGCCGAAATCGTCAATGGAAAGTCGTACGCCCAGATTGCGCAGGCGCGACAACGTCGCCAGGGTGCGCTCCGGATCAGTCATCATCATGCTTTCGGTTATTTCAAACTCGATGCAATCGGGTGTTGCATCATGTTCACGGATACAGCGCTCGACGTGCCGGACCAGGCCGGGATCTTCCAAATCCCAGATCGATAGATTGATCGCGACCGCGACCCGCAACCCGGAGCATTCCCAGTCCGCCTGCTGGGTCAGTGCGCTATCGATGATCCAACGGGTCAAGGGGCGAATCAGGCCAGTCCGTTCCGCGAGTGGAATCAGCTCGAATGGTGGAATGAAGCCAAGCTGCGGGTGAATCCAGCGCAGCAGTGCCTCGCTGCCACATAGCGTGCGGGTCGGGAGATGGATCTTGGGTTGGAAGTACAGACATAGCGAGCCATCATCGATTGCGGTCCTCAGGTCATTCTCGAGGCGCAGGCTGCGCAGGCTGTTGGGGTCGGCACTGGGGGCATAAATGCTGAACGGTTCGCGCAGCCGCTTGGACTGATACATGGCGACCTCCGCATGCCGCAGCAGAGAGGCCGCGTTTTCACCCTGATCGGGATAAAGCGCGGCCCCGATCGATGCATCGACATTGAGTACGTGGCCGCCCACTTCAATCGGGCAATGCAAGGCCAGATGCATTTTATGCCCGGCATGCCGCGCTTGCGTTTCATTGTTGAGCTGCACGAACACGGCGAATTCATCACCGCCGAGTCGGGCGACGAAGTCATTCTCGCGCATGGTTGCGCGTAGACGGCGGGCGATCTCTTTTATAAGTTCATCCCCGACATTATGACCGAGGGTGTCATTGATACGCTTGAATCCATCCAGGTCCAGCACAAACAGCGCGGCCTGAGTCTGTATATCGCTGACGCTGCGTAGAGCGGATTCGACGTACGGCATAAGGGCGCCGCGGTTCGGCAATCCTGTCAGTTCGTCGGTGATGGATCTGGTTCGCATCTCCTCTTCATGGCGATGCACTTTCGTAGTATCGGATACGGATCCGGAAATCCGAATAATGCTATTCTGATGCCCTATTAATACCTGTCCTTTAAGTCGTGCCCATTTCGGCGCGCTTTTGTTGCCTTTCAGAGGAAATTCGAGATCGAAGGCGGTCGCTGTTGACCGACTGAGATGCCCCAGCAATTCGGCAGCGATCGAACTCCAGGTATCATCGTCTGTTGCATCGCGGACCATGGCCGTCAAGTCCGGGTATGGATTTTCGCTCGGCAGTCCGAGCACCTGTGCGGCGCGATCGGAGTAGAAGAAATTCTGTCCGTGAATATCCCAGTCCCAGATGCCGTCCTGAGATCCGGCAACCGCAAGCGAAAAACGCTGTTCGCTTTGTTTGGTGCGTGCCTGCAGCCGCGCGCTGACGCGAAAGGATGCCATAGCCCAGATTGCCAGAATCGCCAGCAGCAGCACGACAATGAATAGTGCAGCGGTGAAGCGCTGGCTGACTCTGAGATTCTCGGCAGCACGCTTGGCCTGAAGCGTCTCGTCGAGATGGGCCGCCGGCTCATACAGCTGCACGGTGAAGCGCGATAGTCCGAATTGGCTGATCAGGTTCTGGGTGGGATTTGACACCAGCCAGTCGAGGAAACGTTCAGCCAGTATGCGGTTGGCGCGAGTGTGCCTGGCAGGGTTGACGACGATATAGGAATAGTAGTTCCGCAACGATGCGTGGTCGCGGACCAAAGGGACAATGGCGTCGCCCAGTTGGGGGCGCAGCGACAGATAGGTGCCCATATCCGCGAAGGTATAGGCACCGAACTCCGCGGCGGTCAACAGTGTGGCGTGGGAGCTGGAGCCGGAGGACTCATAACCGATCCAATCAGGCGTGATCCCGGCCGCGTCCCACAATTCCTGCAGTTTCTGGAAGGTACCCGATTTCGCGCCCTGGGTAATGAACGCCGGTTCGGCCTCAACGATCTTTGTGAGTATCTGGACGATTTCCCGCTCGGTCGCCAGGCCCAACGGGTCTTCCGGGGGGCCGATAATCGCGAATCCATTGCTCATGATGAGCGTTCGACTGATTCCATGGCCCTCGGCAATGAACAGAGATTCGCTGGCGGGATGGTGGGTGATGATGGCGTCAACTTGCCCCGAGCGACCGAGCTGGAGGGCGTTGATGGCACCGGTGACGCTCAGCTCTATCTTGACGTCCTGATTGGCCTTGCTGAATTCATCGACCAGGTAGCTGACGAGACCGGATTCTTCGGCCGTTGTGGCCACGGCAACGCGGAGCATCTGGGCAGCCGCTGCGGATCCCGAACTGCCTAACAGGAACAATAATAGTAGCGCGGCGCGACACATGACATTTTTCCGGCGAATCTTGCCTTTTTTATGGTTGGTGTCCCGATTCTGGGCTCACAGCGACTCTATCGGTTCGAGTGCAGGTCTTCTTTAAGTACAGGTGGGGTCAACGGGGTGGGACAAATCGGTAGAGAGACGCAAGGCCAGCGCCACTTTCTGATTTTTTATCAATAAATAATAATATGTTGCGAGTATTCTCCAGTTGCCTGCCCCATGGTTTGGCACTGGTCTCGGGCCCTTTGTCGGCGGTGGGGGCGTCTGGGCGCTGTTTTCTCCGGCTATGAAGGCCGGTGCGAAGCCTCCCCCCGCTGCTGCTGGCGGCACACCATTACAGGCAATGGGTGGGGCTAGGCTGCCAGTTTCTCCAGATAGCTGTTGATCTCATCCGATTCATACAGCCAAGTGGCATGTCCGTCACTGTCGGTGATTTTCAGGCAGGGAACCTTTATCTGACCGCCCTGTTGTTCCAGTTCACGTCGATTTATCTGATCGTGCTGGGCATCGCGGGTCTCGATATTCAATGACAGGCGGGCGATGGTGCGGCGCGTCTTGATGCAGAACGGGCAGGTTTTGAACTGATAGAGCGTGAGATTGCGTGTGCTGGCGTCAATGCGCGCTTGCTGCGCGGGTTCACGCACGATGCCCTTCGGCGTGGTGAGTTTTTCCCAGGCCAGCATGAAGGGGCCGAGGATCAGGCGAAGGGTTCTGAAAAACAGTCTAAAAACGATTTTCATGGTCGGTGGCGCATATAGGTGAGTTCAGGGCGGCAGCCGTGCCGGGTAACCACCTATTGTCCCAGACTCTCGCCGTTACCGAAAGTTGCAAAGGGAGTGGACCGGCGTGTTCCGGTCGGATTTTCAGCTTGAATTCAGTCTTGATCGTTAAGCTGATTCTACGGGAATTCCGTAAGCAGAAGCAGGATCATAAGGGACACGAGGCGCATAGCCGGTAGTGCCGTCACCCGTGTCTGCATAGATGGGAGGCTACAGCCAGTGGACGTGCGGGTCCGTAGTGAAGAGGCATTCATATCCGGTACGAGCCGCCGCAAGTTTCTGCGCCTCGCCGTATTGGGTGGTGGCGCTGGGTTGGTTTTTGCGGCCTGGCCCAATCAGTATCTATGGGCAAGCGGGAAGGCTGAGGCGCTGTTGCTGAGCTGTATGGATTTCCGGTTGCTTGATGAAACGGAACAGTACATGGCGGGGCGCGGATTGCGTGACCGATATGACCACATGTTACTTGCGGGGGCCTCACTCGGCGCGCTGACCGAACGCTATCCCGCCTGGAACGACATGTTCTGGCAGCATCTGGACATGGCGGTCAATCTGCATGAAATCGGGAGAATCATTCTCCTCGATCACCGCGATTGTGGCGCCTATAAAGCGATTCTGGATGAGGATCTGGCGCTCGAGCCAACCCATGAGTTCGCCGTGCATCGATCCCATCTGCACCGGCTGGACGAACAGATACGCGAAAAGTACCCGGATATCGATGTTGAGCTGTTATTGATGGATATGAATGGTTCGGTTGAGGCAGTGTCCTGACGGTATACGTTATCTCGAGCTTCAAGTCAGTTCTGCAAGGGTGCGCGGTAACTGCAGACGCGGTTACGGCCTTCCTTTTTAGCGGTATACAGCGCCTGATCAGCCGCCGAGATAAGCGGCGCGATTGCGGTTGCGTCTATCGGATGGCAAGCCAGTCCAATGCTCACGCGAAGATCGAGGCGCTGGTCTGGCGACGGATACAGCGGCGTTTCGGCGATCAGGCTGCGCAAACGCTCCGCCATGTGAGCGGCTCCGCTGGCATCGGTTTCAGGCAGTAATATGATGAACTCTTCCCCGCCATAGCGCGCTGCTATGTCGTTGGGTCGCAGCGCGCTCTGAATCAATTGCGCGATATGCGATAGCGCAGCGTCGCCGGTCGGGTGTCCGTGGGTGTCATTCACGGCCTTGAAGTGATCGATATCGAGCATCAGCAATGCGAATCTGTGCCCATGACGCTGTGCACGTGCCAGTTCGAGTTCGAGTCGCTGGTGAAATTCACGAACATTGAACAGACCGGTCAACGCGTCATGGCTGGCCAGTTCCACCAGCGCCGCCCGATCGCGTTGCAGGGTCTCCGCCATGCGATTGAACGCCTGTGCGACCTGACCGATTTCGTCATCGGATGCCTCGGGTAGCCGGTACAGCAGATTTCCCCGCGCAATATTGTCAGAGCCCAGGGTCAAATGGTTCAGCGGTGCAATTATCCATCGCTGCAGCAGCGTGAAGCCGAACAATACCGTCAAGCCAACGATTATGCTGATCAATACCAGTAGTATTCCGGCCCAGGTTTTCAGTCTCCGGGTTTCGGCATACTGTTCGGCGATTTCCTCCAGCGCCAGATCATAGACGCCGCCCAGGATGTTTTCCGCCTGATGGATATTGCTATCGAGTTGTTTCATCTGCGCACCCCCCGTCGCATTGCCTACGGGGGATGTCAGGGCAAGAATCTGCTCGCTCAATGCGCGACTCTTGTCCCACAGCACTTTCGCGTCTTCGATCAGAGCGCGCTTCCGCGGTTGATCGTAGGGCGCATTGAGCGCATGTGCGAATTTCTGGTCGAGTTCCCGCGCCAATGCCTGAAAATGCGCTCGCTCCTCCATGTCCCCGCTGACCAGGTAATCGTTTGCCGGCATGCCTGAGGCAAGCAGCA
>JBFEJM010000107.1:0-7257 GCA_041553175.1 Gammaproteobacteria bacterium
ACTGGCATCGTGCAAACCCTGCTCGGTATCGCTATAGATGCCCGCGCGACGCACAACGTACAACCGGAATGCGCTGATCATCTGTGACCAAGCATGCCGAACATCTTCAAACGCCTGATAGGTTTGGGAGCGGGCGGGATCCTGTTCGGAAGCGATCTCATCCAACGCCAGCCGCACAGCGGTCAGAAAATTTGCATTGGTCGGTGACAGCAGGTTGTCCATGAGAGTTGCTGATGGAAACAGGCGTTCCACATCGGCGCGTATATCCATGAGTTCGCCTGTCTGCGCATCGAGTTCATGCAGATTCTCGCCAATTTTTCCGACAAACTGATGAATTTGACTGAGCTTGGCCCACTCGCTGTCGCCAACAGCGCTGATTTCCCGTGCCGCGTTCTGGATATTGGCTTCGACTGCGTCGCGGTACCAGGGGGCGGGTGCGAGAATGTAAGACTGCAGGGCGTACTCCGCCCCCCAGACGGCGTTGCGCACAGTGCGGCTGCGTTGCTGAAGTTGAGTCCGCGCGTCGATATTACCGGCGCTGGCGTAGCTGGTGGTCGAGACATAACGCTCGGTGAGGACCGCGCTCATGATGACCAGGATGCCAAGGAAGACCGCAACACCCAGGTAGCGGTGACGCAGGCTATGCAGACGTATGAAACGGCTGAAATCCGGTACCCGCCAGTTCATGCCGGACGATCCCCCTGATGCACGTATGGCGAGACCATCAGGCGAACCGAATGGGCTCGTCCGTGAGTGGTCATAAACAGCATACGAAGTAGCGCTACGTTGTTAATGGTTATTAAGTTGGTAGCGGCCGCCAGAGGGCTGTCTTTAGGCCTGTAGAAAGGAATATATTTCTTGATATAACAGCATTTTATGCTGAGTGGTATGGGCGGCTGAGTTCATGGACAGCGTTGATCATGGCGCCGGCATGATCCGGGTCAATGTGCGGGTGAATGCCATGTCCCAGGTTGAATACGTGGCCGCTGCCGCTGCCAAAAGCGGCCAACACACGTTCCACCTCGGCACGGATCCGGTCGGGTCCTGCGTAGAGTACGGCCGGGTCCAGATTGCCTTGCAGCGCGACCTCGTCGCCAACCCGACGGCGTGCTTCGCCGATATCGGTGGTCCAATCCAGTCCCAGGGCGTCGGCGCCGGTCGCGACCATGGCTTCCAGCCATTGGCCGCCGCCCTTGGTGAAGAGGATCACCGGGACCGGCCGACCGTCATGTTCGCGCGAGAGCTGTGAAATAATGCGCTGCATGTAGTCCAGCGAAAAAGCCCGATATTCGCGCGGACCCAGCGCACCCCCCCAGGTATCGAACAGCATGACGGCCTGGGCCCCGGCGACGATCTGGGCGTTGAGATAAGCGGCAACCGCCTGAGCGGTGGTAGCGAGAAGTTGGTGCAGAAGCTCAGGTCGGTCATACATCATTCCCTTGATGGTGGCGAAGTCTTTGCTCGACCCGCCTTCGACCATGTAAGTCGCCAGCGTCCAGGGGCTGCCGGAAAAACCGATCAGTGGTACGCGACCGTTCAATTCCTGCCGTATCAGACGCACGGCATCCATCACATAACGGAGTTCGACCTCAGGATCGGGAGCGCTCAGCGCGCGGATATCCTTCTCGTTCCGCACCGGTGAGCGGAAGCGCGGGCCTTCGCCTTCTTCGAAGTACAGGCCCAGGCCCATGGCGTCAGGCACGGTCAGAATATCCGAGAACAGGATGGCTGCATCCAATGGGAAACGCTCGAGCGGCTGCAGGGTGACTTCGCAGGCCAGTTCCGGTGTCTGGCACAGCGTCATGAAGTTGCCGGCTTTTTCGCGGGTGGCGCGATATTCCGGTAAGTATCGACCGGCTTGGCGCATCATCCACACAGGAGTGACGTCTACGGGTTGACGCATCAGGGCGCGCAGGAAGCGATCGTTTTTTAATTCTGTCATGCCGGAAACAGCCTAAGTGCGTGAGCGCTGGAGGCGCACAAAGCAGATGCTCAAGATGATTGTCCTTTGCGTGCCTTTGCTGCGCGGGCGCGTCAGCGCGGTAGTTCGGATGTACCCATCAGGTACTCGTCAATGGCGCGTGTGCATTGACGACCTTCACGGATCGCCCATACCACCAGCGACTGTCCCCGCCGCATATCGCCTGCAGCGAACACTTTATCGACGGTGGTTTTGTACGCGTTGCTGCCGTCGGTCGGGCTCTGTATATTGCCGCGGTTGTCGTAGGCGATACCCAGTGTGTCAAGCATGCCCTGGTGTATCGGGTGAACGAAGCCCATGGCCAGAAGAATCAGGTCGGCCTTCAATTCAAACTCGGAGCCTGCAACTTCCTGCATCTTCCAGCCGCCACTGGCGTCTTTGGACCATTCCACCTTGGCGCACTTGATGGCTTTGGCCTTACCGTTCTCTCCGGTAATTTCCTTTGTCGTCACCGACCACATGCGCTCACAGCCTTCTTCCTGAGACGAGGAGGTGCGCAGTTTGTTCGGCCATTCGGGCCAGGTCAGTGCCTTGTCTTCTTTCTCGGGAGGCTTGGGCAGAATCTCGAGTTGAGTGACGGATGCCGCGCCCTGACGATTGGACGTGCCGATGCAGTCGGATCCGGTATCGCCGCCACCGATCACAACCACGTGCTTTCCTGTCGCCGTGATCGAACCGTTGGTCGGTACAGTGTCGCCGGCAACACGCTTGTTCTGCTGCGGGAGAAATTCCATGGCGAAATGAACACCGTCGAGTTCACGTCCCGGTACCGTCAGATCGCGAGGCTTCTCCGAGCCGCCGGTCAGTCCGATGGCATCGAAATCTTTCAGCAAGTCCTGCACGGAAATGTCCACGCCGATGTGCGTATTGGTCTTGAAGGTCACGCCCTCGGCCGCCATCTGTTCGGCCCGGCGATCGATAATGTGTTTTTCCATCTTGAAATCGGGAATGCCATAGCGCAACAGACCGCCGACACGATCAGCCTTTTCGAACAGCGTCACGGCATGACCGGCACGCGCCAGCTGCTGTGCGCAGGCGAGGCCGGCGGGACCGGAGCCGACGATGGCAACGGACTTGCCGGTCTTGTCGGTGCTTGGTTGGGGTTTGATCCAGCCGTTGGCCCAGGCCTTGTCGACAATCGCGCATTCGATGGACTTGATCGTCACGGGGACATCATCGATGTTCAGCGTGCAGGATGCCTCACAGGGCGCGGGACAGATGCGTCCGGTGAATTCCGGAAAATTGTTGGTCGAGTGCAGCACCTCGATGGCCCGTTGCCAATCGCCGCGGAACACCAGGTCGTTCCAGTCCGGGATGATATTGTTGACCGGGCAGCCCTGATGACAAAAGGGAATGCCGCAATCCATGCAGCGCGCACCCTGCTTGCTCAGTTCGCTGTCGGGCGGGGCAATGACAAATTCGCGGTAGTGTTTGAGCCGTTCTTCGACGGGGGCGTAGGCGCGATCCTCACGCGCGTACTCCATGAAACCTGTGGGCTTGCCCATTAACTATTTCCCTCCCACGGCAGCGGCAGCAAGCCCTGCGGAAGTCTGCGTTTTCTTCATCTGTTCCAGTGCGCGGCGATAATCGACCGGCATGACCTTGACGAACTTGGGCAGATAGCGATCCCAGTTGTCGAGGATGTCGCGCGCGCGGCTGCTGTTGGTGTAATGCATGTGCTTCTCGATCAGGCTGCGCAGACGCTGGGCGTCAAAGCGGGTCATGTCGCCACTGATGTCGACCTGGCCATGCGTCTCGAGATCGCCACCCTGGTGTTCGAGTTCTTCCAGCACCTGATCCTCTTCCGGTACCGGTTCCAGTTCGACCATGGCGAGATTGCAGCGCTGTTTGAAGTCACCGGCCTCGTCCAGCACATAGGCGATGCCGCCGCTCATGCCGGCGGCGAAGTTGCGTCCGGTTTGGCCGAGCACCGCCACGATGCCGCCCGTCATATATTCGCAGCCATGATCGCCAACGCCTTCGACGACAGCCGTTGCACCTGAATTGCGTACCGCGAAGCGCTCACCGGCGACGCCGCGGAAGAAACACTCCCCGGCGATGGCCCCGTACAGAACGGTGTTGCCGACAATGATGTTCTCTTCCGGCACGATCGGACAATCGGCCGGCGGATAGATTGCGATACGTCCGCCGGACAGGCCCTTGCCGACATAATCGTTGGCCTCGCCTTCGAGTTCCAGTGTCACGCCGTGTGCCAGCCAGGTGCCGAAGCTCTGACCGGCGATGCCTTTAAGCTTCACGTAGATGCTGTCTTCCGGCAGGCCCTCGTGACCGTAACGTTCAGCGACTCGTCCGGACAGCATGGCGCCAACCGTACGGTTGGTGTTCTTGATGGCGCTTTCGATCCGCACGGCATCGCCGCGTTCCAGCGCGGGTTTGGCTTGTTCGATGAGCTTGTTGTCCAGCGCCCTGTCGAGACCATGATCCTGGGCCTCGCACTGACGGATCGCCACGCCCGGCGCGGGGGTCGGCATATACAAAATTTTCGACAAGTCCACGCCAGAGGCTTTCCAGTGATTGATCGCACGGCGCATATCGAGTTTGTCGGCGCGACCGATCATTTCGTCGAGGGTGCGGAAGCCGAGTTGTGCCATCAGCTGACGCACCTCTTCGGCGACGAAGAAGAAGTAATTGACCACGTGTTCCGGTTTGCCGGTGAAACGCTTGCGCAGTTCGGGGTCCTGTGTGGCCACGCCGACCGGGCAGGTGTTCAGATGGCATTTGCGCATCATGATGCAGCCTTCCACGATCAACGGCGCGGTGGCGAAACCGAATTCGTCCGCGCCCAACAACGCACCGATCACCACATCACGGCCGGTGCGCATGCCGCCATCCACCTGCACGGCGATACGACCGCGCAGCTGATTGAGGACCAGCGTCTGATGGGTTTCCGCCAGACCGATTTCCCACGGGCTGCCGGCGTGCTTGATGGACGTCAGCGGTGAAGCGCCGGTGCCGCCGTCGTAACCGGCGATGGTGACGTGATCGGCATGGGCCTTGGAGACACCGGCCGCAACCGTGCCGACGCCGACTTCGGATACCAGTTTGACGCTGATGCGGGCGTTGGGGTTCACGTTTTTCAGGTCGTGAATCAGCTGCGCCAGATCCTCGATCGAATAGATATCGTGATGCGGTGGCGGCGAAATCAAACCGACGCCAGGTGTCGAATGGCGCACCTTGGCAATGCGCTCGTCGACCTTGTGGCCGGGCAGCTGTCCGCCTTCGCCGGGCTTGGCGCCCTGCGCCATCTTGATCTGGATGTCGTCGGCGTTGACCAGATACTCGGTGGTGACACCGAACCGACCCGAGGCCACCTGCTTGATGGCCGAGCGCATGGAATCGCCATTCTCCAGCGGCTTGAATCGGCTGCGTTCTTCACCGCCTTCGCCGGTATTGGATTTGCCGCCGATGCGATTCATGGCGATGGCCAGTGTGCTGTGCGCTTCCCATGAAATGGAACCGAACGACATTGCACCGGTGGCGAAACGCTTGACGATATTCTTGGCCGGCTCGACCTCGTCCAGCGGAATCGGTTCGCCCGCGAATTTGAATTCAAACAGACCGCGCAGCGTCAGCAGGCGTTCGTTCTGCTCGTTGATGAGCCGGGAGAACTCGCTGAAGGTCTTGGCGTCGTTGGCGCGCGTCGCATGTTGCAGCTTGCTGATGCTTTCCGACGTCCAGGCATGATCGTCGCCGCGCAGGCGGAAGGCGTAGTCGCCGCCGACATCCAGTGCGTTGCTGTAGATAGGCGCATCGCCATAGGCGTCGCGATGCCAGCGCACGGCTTCCTCGGCAACTTCCCTCAGGCCAATGCCTTCGATCATGCTGGCCGTGCCGGTGAAATACTTTTCGATGAACTGCGATTTCAGTCCGATCGCATCGAAGATCTGCGCGCCGCAGTAGGACTGGTAGGTCGAGATGCCCATCTTGGACATGACCTTGAGGATGCCCTTGCCGACCGCTTTGATGTAGCGCTTGTGCGCTTCGCTTTCGTCCACGCCGTCAGGGAAATCAGCCTTGAGCGACGAAATAGTCTCGAACGCGAGATAGGGATTGACCGCTTCGGCGCCATAGCCCGCTAAACAGGCGAAGTGATGGACCTCACGCGCGGCGCCCGTTTCCACCACCAGACCGGACTCGGTGCGCAGACCGGCACGTACCAAATGGTGGTGCACCGCGCTGGTGGCGAGCAGCGCTGGAATCGGGATCTGTGCGTTGCTGACGCTGCGATCGGAAAGAATAAGGATATTGGAACCGTCACGCACCGCGGACTCCGCCTGCGTGCATAACGCCTCCAGCGCCTTTTCCATGCCCTCGGCGCCCTGGTCAGCGGAGTAACACATGGAAATCGTTTTGGTGCGGAATGCGCCGTTGGTTGTTGCCTCGATGTTACGGATTCGCTCGAGATCCTTGTTGGTCAGGACCGGCTGATGCACCTCGAGCCGCATATGCGTGCCGGCGCTGTCGAGATCGAGCAGATTGGGGCGCGGGCCGATCAACGAGACCAGCGACATGACCAGCTCTTCGCGAATGGGGTCGATCGGCGGGTTGGTGACCTGGGCAAAGTTCTGTTTGAAGTAATTGAACAGCGGCTTGGCCTTGTTCGACAACACGGCTATCGGGTTATCCGCACCCATGGAGCCGATCGCTTCCTGGCCCGTCATGGCCATTGGCTTCATCAGGATCTTCACGTCTTCCTGAGTAAAACCAAACGCCTGTTGACGGTCCAGAAGCGTAGTCGGATCACCGCCATCGCCGTTTGCTGCGGCCGGCAGGTTCTTCAGCATCACCTGCGTCTTGTCCAGCCAGGACTGGTACGGCTGTGCGTTGGCGAGGTCATTCTTCAGCTCGGCATCGTCGATGATGCGGCCCTGTTCCATGTCGATAAGGAACATCTTGCCGGGCTGCAGGCGCCATTTCTTGACGATTTTGCTGTCGGGGATATCGAGCACGCCCATTTCGGACGCCATCACCACCAGGTCATCGTCGGTGATCAGATAGCGCGCCGGGCGCAGGCCGTTGCGATCCAGCGTCGCGCCGATCTGCCGGCCGTCGGTGAAGGCGACCGCAGCGGGGCCATCCCAGGGTTCCATCAGGGCGGCATGGTATTCATAGAAGGCGCGGCGCTTGTTGTCCATCAGCGGATTGCCGGCCCAGGCCTCCGGGATCAGCATCATCATGGCGTGCGACATGGAGTAGCCGCCGGTGACCAGCAGTTCCAGCGCATTATCGAAGCAGGCCGAGTCGGACTGGCCCTC
>JBFEJM010000108.1:0-7246 GCA_041553175.1 Gammaproteobacteria bacterium
ATCAGCATCTGATCGGCGCCGGCCTTACGCAGCTCGTAACTGTCCTTGCCGGGATGATCGATGTCAAATTCATGATGCGCATGTTTCAGCATGCCGACGCGCAGACCTTCGGCCCGCAGCAGCGGCAACACTTTCACCAGCAACGTCGTCTTGCCTGTGCCGCTCCAGGCGGCTATTCCCAGTACCGGCGGATTATGGAAGAGATCGTTCACGAAGCCTGTCCCAATGTGGCGGCACAGTGTTCCAGCTCGGCCGGCGTGTTGATGTTCATAAACCACTCGGGATGATCCGAGCAATCGACACGGGCGGCGGGCAATGCGGCCAGCCAGTCCTGCGCTTTACGGTTGCCGTCTGCGAGGAACGCGCGCAATCTTTCGATCGTATCGACGTGCAGCAGGGCAAATGTCGCCTGCACGAATCGCCCGTCGTTCGCCACGGCCGCGGCTGCCTGTTCCGCCACACAGCGTTGCGCGAGTCGTTCCAGCAGTTGCGCCTCCACGCCCGGCGCATCGCAGGGCACGACCCAGAGATAAGGTGTCGTGCAGGCCTCCAATCCCCGTTCGATGCCGGCCAGCGGTCCGCGATAGTCGGACTGGTTGTCAGTCAACACCGGGTAGCCGTAACGCGCATACTGCGCCTGATTGCGATTGGCGCTGATCAGCACCGTGCCGACCACAGGTTCGATCTTGCGCAGCACCACTTCGAGCAGCGGTCGGCCGGCACAGTCGAGTAGACCTTTGTCGGCGCCGCCCATACGGGACGCCTGACCACCGGCGAGAATGAGCGCGGTAACAGCAGTGCGAGGTAAAGTCGACATGTTCGGATTCAGTGTGCCGGGACGGCGAAATTCTAGCACAGGCGCACAACCGCTGACCTGCTAGAATGACCCTACGACAGAGGAGGGTGCGGATAATGCTCACACGTATATCTATGCTGTTGCTGCTCGGTTTATGGGGCGGCCCGGTCTTGGCCGAGACAGAAGTCCTGTACAACCAGGTGCGTTTTCAGGTGCGCGCGATGGAGTCCGTTGCCAATGATCACATGCAGGCTGTCATGGTGGCGCAGTATGAGGATGATGATCCTGCACGTCTGGCAGATCGAATCAACAAGACAATGGGCTGGGCCCTGGCGCAGACGCGGAATCAAAGCGCGATACAGGTCCGTACTGGTGGCTACACCACTCAGCCGGTCTACAAGAAAGAGGGTATCAGCGGCTGGCGGGCGACGCAGGAGCTTATTCTGACCGGTGCTGACTTCACGCCGCTGGGTAAACTGATCGGTACATTGCAACAGCAGCTGCAGCTGCGTTCGGTCGGCTTCGATGTCGCGGCCGAAACCCGTGAGGAGATGGAGCGCGCACTCATCGATCGCGCGCTGAACGGCTTCAAACAACGTGCCGAGCAGGTGCGCGCCAATATCGGCAGCAAGAGTTACCGTATCGTTGAACTCAATATCGTGACCGAAGACAGTCCCGGTCGCCCCATACCCATGATGCGCGTCGAGGCCATGAGCAAAGCGGTGGCAGCACCGAGCTTTGAAGGCGGCGAAAGCGAAGTGCGGGTGGCGGTGCACGGTGTGGTGCAGCTGGAATGAGGCAAACGCGATACAGTTGCCGGGGTCGACAGGTGGTCAGCGCGGGCGCTTGAATTGTTTTCGGGCGCGTTCGGCTTTCGATCGGATAAAGCAGTCCCGGCTATGATCGTTGATAAGCCCCATCGCCTGCATAAAGGCATAGACTGTGGT
Source organism: Gammaproteobacteria bacterium (assembly GCA_041553175.1). GTDB lineage: Bacteria > Pseudomonadota > Gammaproteobacteria > Thiohalobacterales > Thiohalobacteraceae > JAHJQQ01. The sequence continues at coordinate 1,744 of JBFEJM010000108.1, forward strand.
CGGGCCGACGAATGCCCAGCCGCGTTTTTTCAGCTCCTTCGAGAGTGCAATCGACTCGGCCGATGTTGACGCCGTCTGCGGTTCCGTCAGCTGTTTTGAATCCGGCTCGTAACGCCAGATGAACGCGGCGAACGAGCCTTCGCTATCAATCAGCTCGCTGGCGCGTTTGGCGTTATTGATAACCGCCTCGATTTTGCCGCGATGACGTACGATCCCCTCATCCTTCAGCAGGCGGGTGATATCCCGCTGGCCGAATCGCGCAACCTTGTCGATGTCAAAATTCTTGAAGGCGGCCCGAAACGCTTCCCGTTTGTTCAGAATGGTTCGCCAGCTGAGCCCGGCCTGAAACCCCTCCAGACACAGTTTCTCGAATAAGCGTCGATCGTCCGCGACCGGAAAACCCCATTCGGTATCGTGATAGCCGAGAAACTCCGGAGCGGCGCTGCACCAGCTGCATCGAGTTTTGTTGTCAGAGTGTTCCATGGAGATTTCCGTCTCGTCTCGAGTATATCCGTGTGCTAAACGTAAACAGTTTTGATTGTCGCCGATTAGAATTCGTTTGCGATCGGGTTGTCAACAAAGCATGTTATATGAATGTCATGTGTGTTTTGATCAATTCAAATCGACTAGCGAATTCATCTGTTTTCCATCTCAACGTTCGTCGTAGTGTTGAAGATCGTTTCCTGTACTTCAAGTGTAGGCTTGGAAACTCGCTAAAGCGTGTCGGAAAACGATGTGGAGATTTGGAAGCGTCTTCCCTGTTTTCGGCCCGACTGAGATCCCGGGGCTGTTATCTGCAGTACAGCTTCTGATCGGCACGAGGCGTGGTGCGGTAGGGCGGTTTTACAAGGGGGATCTCGCCGGACTAGGCCCGTACCTCTTCCGGCAGTGCGATCGAGACCTGTCCGGCGAGATCCGTTTCACCACACCGTGCCAGTATTTCCGTCCGCACCTGATCGCGCAGGGCGACCAGGTCGGACCAATCCTTGCCGGTGCTGCGGATAGGCTCGCCGATCCAGACCTGCACACGCCCCGGTCGCGGGTGCCAGCTGGCGCCGCGCAGAATTTCGCGCGTACCGCGCAGGGCCACCGGAATAACCGGCGCGCCGCTCTGAACGGCCACCTTGAAGGCGCCGAGACGGAATGGCCGCAGTCCGGGCGCAGTGGTGAACGTGGCTTCGGGAAAGAACACCACACCATCGCCGTGATGCATGCCGCCGAGTACGCGTTCGGCGTCATCGACACTCTGGCGTACATCGTCGCGTGCCACGAATTCGGTACCGAGACGTCGCAGAAGAAAACCGAATACCGGCCGTTGCAGGGCACGTTTGGCGACGAAGTGCAGCGGTAGTCGGAAAACAGCGGTCAGTACAATCGCGTCGATATAACTGGCGTGATTGGAAACGATTACCAGAGGTTCATTGCGTACCATGGGTGTGCTGCCGTTTTTCTCGACCCGAATCGCCGTCAGCGCGAGTCCCAGGCGTGCGCCCCAATGCGCGACCCGGTGGCGCAGGTGGCGCCCGGGCAGGACGACCAATGCCAGTGCCACCGGTACACCGACGACGGCGAAACACAGCCACGCATAAGCCACGTACGACAGGTCACGCAGATCCGTCGCCAGCCGCGCGGCGGTGACCTTCACCGCCCGCGCACCCAGCCGCAGCCGCTGCAGCCAGTAGCGGCGGCTTTGAATGCCGGCATCGGTGAAGGCGCCCTGTTCATACAGCTGCCGGCATTCGACCCGGCGAATCTTGCCGCTCGACGTTTTCAGCACCGAGCGCGGCGGCGCAAGCACGATGTGATCCGGTCGACTGCCGGTCAGCTGCAAGGCAAGTGTTTCGATCTGTTCGCGCAGCCGTTGTTTGCGTTCCACCCCACGTTCGCGCGTTTCAGCAAGCACAATGAGCTGTTCACTGTGGCCATCGCCGCGGGTGGCGAACACCGCAACGGCGTTCTTGCGGATACCGTCCAGATCACCCACCGCCTGTTCGAGTTCGTAGGGATAGATGTTGCGACCGGCACGGATGATGAGGTCTTTGGCGCGGCCGGTGATGAAGACCTCGCCGTCGGCCAGATAGGCGTAGTCGCCGGAATCGCGCCAACTCCCATGCAGCAGAGACTGCGTGGCTTCCGCATTGCGATAGTAGCCGGCGGTCGCCGATGGCCCGCGGAACTGCAACCGCCCCTGGCTGCGTTCGGGTACTTCACGGTCGCGGTCATCGACGATGCGTATCTCGTGACGGGGCAGGGCACGACCGCCACTGACGAAGCGCAACGCATCGGCGCTATCGTGCGGGACCGGTATGGCGATACCTTCGGTCGTGAAGCGCTCGCGATCGATGTGGTCGACGCGCGCGCCGCGTGCGAGCGGAGGAAAGGCGAGACCGACGGCGCATTCGGCGAGCCCGTAGACCGGCGTCATTGCCACACGCTGCAGACCGGCGGCGGCAAAGCGCGTAGCGAATGTCTCCAGGGTATCGGGGTGGACCGGCTCGGCGCCATTGAAGGCAAGCCGCCAATGACTGAGATCGAGCCCCTGCAGATCTTCGTCGTTCAGGCGTGCCGCACATAGCTGATAGGCGAAGTTCGGTGCCGCGGAAAGTGTACCGCGATGACGATGCAGTGCGTTCAGCCAACGGATCGGGCGGGCGATGAAACTCAACGGCGACATCAGGATCAGCTGCATGCCGTAATACAGGCTGCCGAGGCAGGCGCCGATCAATCCCATGTCGTGATACAGCGGCAGCCAGCTGACGAACACATCATCGCTGCCTGCTTTCGCCGCCTCGCCCATGGCGCGCACATTGGCCAGCAGATTCGCATGCGTGAGCATCACGCCCTTGGGCTGACCGGTGCTGCCGGAGGTGTACTGGATCAGCCCCAGAGCGTCCGCTCCGATAGCGGCCGGTGGTGCCGCTTCACCCTGACGCAGATCGGCGACACTGCACAGTGCGCGCAAGGTGGAGCACTGCGATTGCAATAGACGTGCATAGGTCTTGGCCTCGTCGACGGTGATGAGAACCGGTGCCTGGGCATTGTCCAGAATGCCGATCTGTCGCCGTAAGTGATCTTCGAGCTGAGCGCGACTGGCTGGGGGATACAGCGGTGCAGGAACGGCGCCCGCGAGCAGGATGCCGTAGAAGGCAAAAAAGAACTCGATGCCGCTGGGCAGCATCAGGGCGACGACCTGCCCGGGCTTGATGCCGTGTTCGATCAGGCCGCCCGCGACCTGCTGGGCGCCAATGTACAATTCGGCGAAGGTCAGTGTCTGCGTGCTGTCGTCACCGCTGTAGAAAGTCAGATAACGGCGTTGCGGGGTGCGTTCGGCGTGCCAGCGCAGAACATCATTAAAGGTCGCGGCCGCGTCCGGCGGTTCCACGGTTTCCGCCGTTGACGCCGGGCCTACCTGTTGCCGGCCCGCGGGTGTTGCCGGTGGCGCCACGCCGAGCAGAGCCAGCAGTTCGCCCGCGGTCTGAGCGCCGAGGGCGGCCTCTTCGGCGGCGGTCAGTTTCAATTCACGTTCGATGCGCAGCAGCAGTTCGACCCGCGCCAGACTGTCCAGTCCGAGGTCCTGTTCCAACCGGCTGGCGAGGGTGATGACGGGTGCGCTCTGGCCCGGGTGCAGTTCCTGCACCAGCTGGGCGAGTATCGACAGCAGGGCCGCCGCGTTGTCAGTGGGTGGTGCCGTTTCCATCGGGCTCTATGGGTTGGTAACCTGTGCGCTACTGTACCACTTGAGATCGGTCGACGTGCGGGAGTCATGCTGTGAGTAAAGGGCGCGAAGCGGTGGTCAGCGAACAGGACCAGCATGAGATCGAACGCTTTCTGGATGCCATATGGATGGAGAGCGGCTTGAGCGAGCATACTCTGGCCGCCTACCGCAACGACCTGCGCGGCCTGGCGGCCTGGCTTGCGGGCCACGCGGGTGTGGCACTGACCGCCGCCCGCCGCGAACACCTGCTGTCGTATATCGCCGGGCGTGCGCAGGCCGGCAGCAAGGCGCGCAGCGCGGCCCGTATGTTGTCCAGCCTGCGGCGCTTCTACCGCTATCTGGTGCGGGAGAACCGTATTCAGGACGATCCGAGCGCGCGTATCGATTCACCCAAGCTCGGGCGGCCGCTGCCCAAATCGCTGAGCGAGGCGCAGGTCGACGCCCTGCTGGCGGCCCCGAATGTCGAACAGGCACTCGGTCTGCGCGACCGTACCATGCTGGAGGTGCTGTATGCCTGCGGTCTGCGGGTATCCGAGCTGGTGCACCTGAGCGTGGATCAGGTCAATCTGCGCCAGGGTGTGGTGCGGGTGCTGGGCAAAGGCGGCAAGGAGCGGCTGGTGCCCTTGGGCGAGGAGGCCATCACCTGGCTGCAGCGTTATCTGACCGAGGGTCGTTCCGCCTTGCTCAACGGCCATCCCAGCGATTATGTGTTTCCCGGTCGTGGCGGTGAGGCGCTGACCCGGCAGGCCTTCTGGTACCGCATCAAACAATATGCCCGGCAGGCGGATATCGCTGCCAGTCTGTCGCCGCATACCCTGCGTCATGCGTTCGCGACCCATCTGGTCAATCACGGCGCCGATCTGCGCGTCGTTCAGTTGCTGCTGGGTCACAGTGATCTGTCAACGACCCAGATCTATACCCATGTCGCCCGCGAGCGATTGCGCGATCTGCATGCCCAGCATCATCCAAGAGGTTGAATTATCAGGGGTCGCGTTAGTAAGCGTTCGCAGCGGGCAACTTTTGCGGCCGGTCGACGTCTATGGGGGTGTTTGCGGCCATTGATCCAATCCGGGACAATGGCGCCCTTCGCCGCCCACAGTCCCCGTCGGGGATACAGGACTTACATGAAACACTTGAATCTAATTGCAGTCTTCTGGCTCGCGCTGACGGGAATCGTCAACGCCGCCGATGATCACGCCGCCATTCGCAAGGCGCTCGCCTCCGTCGTTCCCGATGCCGGGCCGGATCAGATTCTGGCCACGCCCGTGCCCGGTCTGTACGAAGTCAGCTACGGCCCGCAACTGTTTTATGTCAGCGAGGACGGTCGTTACCTGATGCAGGGCAGCCTGGTCGACCTGTCCACCCGCACGAATCTCACCGAGGAGCGACAGGGTGGATTGCGCCAGACGGCGCTGGCCAAACTCGGGAAGGACGACATGATCACTTTCGCCGCGGCCAAACCCCGCCATGCCATCACCGTGTTCACGGATATCGATTGCGGCTACTGCCGCAAGCTGCACAACGAGATCGGCGAGCTCAACGAGCTCGGAATCACCGTGCACTATCTGTTCTTCCCTCGCTCGGGTCCGGACACGCCGTCCTATTACAAGGCCGAGTCGGTATGGTGCGCGAAGGATCGCAACAAGGCGCTGACCGAGGCCAAGGCGGGCAAGGACATGCCGCGTTCCAGCTGCGAGACCCCGCTGGAAAAGCATATGGCGCTGGTGCGTGATTTCGGTCTGAACGGAACGCCGGCGCTGGTGCTGGAGGATGGCCGCGTCCTGCCGG
>JBFEJM010000109.1:0-7221 GCA_041553175.1 Gammaproteobacteria bacterium
CATGTCGATCTCCTCCCTCAGGCGGTCTGCGGAATGGCGGCTTCGGCCGGGCGTTGGCCGACAACGGTCTTGTAGACGTTGTAAGCCATGATCAGCATGCCGAACAGGAACACGGCGCCGCCCAGGAAGCGGACGAAGTAGAACGGATACATGCGTTCTAGTGACTCGACGAAACTGTAGGTCAGCGTGCCGTCATCGTTTACCGCACGCCACATCAGTCCCTGCATCACGCCGGCGATCCACATGGCGGCAATGTAGAGAACCACGCCGATGGTGGAGACCCAGAAGTGCAGATCGATAAGCTTCAGACTGTACATCTGCTCGCGACCGAACATGCGCGGGATAAGGAAGTACATTGCGCCGATCGATACCATGGCGACCCAGCCGAGTGCACCGGAATGCACATGACCGATGGTCCAGTCGGTGTAGTGCGACAGGGCGTTGACCGTTTTGATGGACATCATCGGGCCTTCGAAGGTCGACATGCCGTAGAACGATAGCGAGACGATGAGGAACTTCAGGATCGGATCGGTGCGAAGCTTATGCCAGGCGCCCGACAACGTCATGATGCCGTTGATCATGCCGCCCCAGCTGGGCGCCAGCAGGATCAGCGAGAACACCATGCCGAGTGACTGTGCCCAATCCGGCAGTGCGGTGTAGTGCAGATGATGCGGGCCGGCCCACATGTAGGTGGAGATAAGCGCCCAGAAGTGCACGACCGACAGGCGGTAGGAATAAACCGGTCGATTGGCCTGTTTGGGGATGAAGTAATACATCATGCCCAGGAAACCGGCGGTCAGAAAAAAGCCCACCGCATTGTGGCCGTACCACCACTGCACCATGGCATCGATCGCGCCGGGATAGACCGAATAGGACTTGGTCATCGACACGGGCAGCGCTGCGCTGTTGACCAGATGCAATACCGCCACGGTGAGTATGAAGGCCCCGTAAAACCAGTTGGCCACATAGATATGTTTGGTGCGCCGTTTCATGATCGTGCCGAAGAAGACCAGCGCGTAGGACACCCATACGAGCGTGATCAGAATATCGATCGGCCACTCCAGTTCGGCGTATTCCTTGCTGGTGGTGATGCCGAGCGGCAGCGTGATGGCCGCCGACAGAATGACCAGCTGCCAGCCCCAGAAGGTGAAGGCCGCCAAGCCATCGGAGAAGAGACGGGTCTGACAGGTGCGCTGAACGACGTAATAGCTGGTCGCGAACAGCGCGCATCCGCCGAAGGCAAAGATAACCGCGTTGGTATGTAGCGGTCGCAGACGGCTGTAGGTCAGCCAGGGCAGGTCGAAGTTCAGCGCCGGCCACATCAGCTGGGCGGCGATAATGACGCCGACCAACATGCCGACAATACCCCATACCACTGTCATGATGGCGAACTGGCGCACAACCTTATAGTTGTAGGTGGATGCTGTATCCATGCGTTACCTCAGTGTGTGGCTACAGTCGAGCAACCGCTACGCAAATAGATTCTGGTCACGTCCCGCTTCGACTGATTCTGGTTAAAGTTATGTTTCCGTCCTGAACCGCAGGGATCAGGCATTCTTACCGTCGGGCCAGGTCAAGGGGTGCAGCTCCTCAAATGACGCTGCTGCACATTCATGGCGCCCGGACAAACACAACAACCCCTTCCCCATGCAGAAAACTGCTTGAGGCAAAGGCCAAGTCACTGTGACGAAGGACGGTTTGGGCAACAATGACCCAAATCAAACAACAGGATGTTTGTGGGAGGGAATCAGTTGTGGGCGCGGCTGCCGCCGAGATCGGTGTGGGGGTCATGGTGGGCCATGCGCTGCAGGCCATCCATGTCCTCAATCACCACGTGCTTGCGGTCAACGCATAAGAGCCCGTCGCTCTGGAAGCGGGAGAACAGGCGACTGACGGTTTCAACCGCCAGTCCGAGGTAGTTGGCTATGTCGGTGCGCGACATGCTGAGATTGAATTCGCGGGCCGAAAAATGGCGATCACTGAACTGCTTGGACATGCGCAGCAGGAGCGATGCAAGGCGCTCCTCGGCGGTCTTCTTTGCCAGCCAGATCATCAGATTCTGGTCTTCGAGAATCTCCTTGCTCATGATCCGCAGCAACTGTCGCTGCAATCCCGGGATTTTGGCGCCGAGTTCCTGCAAACGGGTATAGGGGATCTCGCAGACGCTGGTCGTCTCGAGCGCGCGAGCGGTGCAGTTATGCGTGTCGGTGGTAATGGCGTCGAGTCCGACCAGTTCGCTCGGCAGGTGAAATCCGGTGACCTGTTCCTGGCCGTCGTCGGTGGTGGTGAAGGTCTTCAGCGAGCCGGAACGGATGGCGTAAATGGCGGTAAAGACGTCGCCGGCCTGAAACAGGCACTCGCCCCGTTGCAGCGGACGCCGCCGCTTGATGATGCGGTCCAACTCCTCGACATCGTCGGCACTGAGTTCAAGCGGAAGACACAACTGGTGCAGACTGCAACTTTCGCAGGCCACACGCATGGAAGTGAGCTGGGAGACCTTATTGATATCGTTGGTTGACACGCTGCGGCTCCCCTTGCCTGGGTTCGGACAAACATTTGATCAGAAGCCTTGAGCTAAATCAATAAAACCGCGATTTAATACACTAATTATTGGAGGGTATTAGCCCTCGGCTGATGGTCTCGGCCCCGGTTCGTGGCCTGTGGTGCAGGTGGTTCTCTCCGAAGCAGTTTTCCGTTACGATGCGAGCAACTGGCGGGGCCAACGGGCGGCGTCAGAGTAAACGTCCGGACAGGGACGATATTCAACGCATAATCTAATGATTCTTATTCAAACACTGATTCCCACGCGTTCGCGTTCGGTACTCCGGCCATGACCCAACGACAGGCCGAGGTTCGGCGCGACACGCTCGAAACCCGCATCGCCATCAAGCTGAACCTGGACGGCTCCGGCAAGTCACGGTTCAAGACCGGTGTGCCGTTCCTGGAGCATATGCTAGATCAGGTCGCGCGCCACGGTATGCTGGATCTGGATATCGAGGCCGATGGCGATCTTCACATCGATGCCCACCACACCGTCGAGGACGTCGGTATCACGCTCGGCCAGGCCTTCTGCAAGGCGCTGGGTGACAAAAAGGGAATACGGCGCTATGGCCACGCCTATGTGCCGCTGGACGAGGCGCTCTCGCGGGTGGTGATCGACTTTTCGGGGCGCCCCGGCCTGGAGTACGGCGTACAGTATCCCCGCGCCCGCATCGGCGACTTTGATGTGGATCTGTTTCATGAGTTCTTCCAGGGTTTCGTGAACCATGCTCCGGCGACAGTGCACATCGATGCCCTGCGGGGTGTGAATGCGCACCACATCGCCGAGACCATATTCAAAGCCTTCGGGCGTGCTGTGCGGATGGCCGCTGAGGCCGATGCGCGCATGCAGGGTCAGGTACCTTCAACGAAAGGGAGCCTTTGAGCGGAGCTCAAATTCTTTCGCCGCGCGGTGTGAACTGTGTCCCTCAATCCAATGCCCAGGTTTTTTGCTTCCTCCATGCGCATCCAGGATGACATGGAAGTGACTGTGCGCTTCCAGATTATTCACAAATTTTCGTTATGAGCTCGGTCGCGATCATCGACTATGGTATGGGAAACCTGCACTCCATCAGCAAGGCGGTGGAGCATGTGGCGGGCGACGTGCGTGTCGTTGTCAGTGCGGATCCGAAAGACATCGCGCGGGCCGAACGCGTCATCTTCCCCGGCGTGGGTGCCATGCGCGACTGTATACAAGAGCTGTCGCGCCTGGGACTGGATGACGTTATTCGCGCTACTGCCGGCAAACGGCCCCTGTTGGGAGTCTGTCTGGGTATGCAGGCATTGCTCGATGCATCCGAAGAGAACGACGGCATAAAAGCGCTGGGTGTCATCCATGGGCAGGTCAAACGCTTCCCGGACGGATTGACCGATGGCGCCAGCGGTGAGCGGCTGAAGATTCCGCACATGGGCTGGAATCAGGTGCACCAGAATCAGCACCCCTTATGGGAAGGTATCGATCAGGACAGCCGATTCTATTTCGTGCACAGTTATTTTGCGCAACCGGATCAGGAGGCTGCGCGCGCGGGTGTAACCGAGTATGGCATCAGCTTCGCATCTGCGTTGAGCAGCGAGGGCGTATTCGCCGTGTAGTTTCATCCGGAGAAGAGTCAGCACGCCGGTCTGCGGTTGCTGGCGAATTTCGTCAAATGGAATGGTCAGGACTAAACTAGCGTCCAGGGACACAACAAGGTGTTTTGTCATGTTTGAAACCACACGCCAAGCGCAGAGGAAAGGCTCATGTTGCTGATACCCGCCATCGACCTGAAGGACGGCAAATGCGTGCGTCTGCGTCAGGGCCGTATGGATGATGAGACCGTCTTTTCCGACGATCCGCTCGAAGTCGCCCAGCGCTGGGTCGATGCCGGCGCGCGCCGACTGCATATCGTCGACCTGAACGGTGCCTTTGCCGGCCAGCCGGTCAATGCAGGTGTTATCGGGCGCATCGCCGATGCCTTTCCGGATTTACCGATCCAGGTCGGTGGTGGTATTCGGGATGAGGACACCGTGCAGGCGTATCTCGACGCCGGGGTGAGCTTCGTGATCATCGGCACCAAAGCCGTCAGTGCGCCGCATTTCATCAATGACCTGTGCATGGAGTTTCCCGGGCATATCATTGTCGGGCTGGACGCGAAAGACGGCAAAGCGGCTATCGATGGCTGGTCGAAACTGTCGCACCACAATGTGCAGGAACTTGCACAGCGATTCGAGCGCGATGGCGTCGCCGCCATCGTTTACACTGACATCGGTCGCGACGGCATGATGAACGGCGTCAATCTCGAATCGACGGTTGAGCTGGCGCGTTCGATAACCATTCCCGTGATCGCATCCGGCGGCGTCAGCAGCATGGACGATATCAAGGCGCTGTGTGGAGCGGCAGACGAAGGCATTATGGGCGCCATTATCGGTCGTGCTTTGTACGAAGGCAGTATCGATCTGGTCGAGGCGCAGAAACTGGTCGACACGCTGGATGGCGGCGCCGACTGAAGCTTTCCGCGTGCCAACCGCCACCCCGAGACCGATACCTGATCAACCATGCTCGCAAAACGCATTATTCCCTGTCTTGATGTCGACGCCGGGCGTGTAGTCAAAGGCGTTAAATTCGTGGATATCCGCGATGCCGGCGATCCGGTCGAGGTCGCGCGCCGCTATGATCAGCAGGGTGCGGATGAAATCACCTTCCTGGATATCACCGCGAGTTCGGATGATCGCGAAACCATGGTGCATGTGGTCGAGCAGGTGGCCGGTGAGGTCTTCATACCCCTCACGGTTGGCGGTGGAATTCGCGCGCTGCCGGACATCCGGCGTATGTTGAATGCCGGCGCTGACAAGGTGGCGATCAATACGGCGGCGGTGAACCGGCCGGAATTCGTGCAGGAGGCCGCCGAGCGCTTCGGCTCGCAGTGCATCGTGGTGGCGATCGATGCCAAGCAGGTGAGCAAAGAGGACGAACCCAAGCGCTGGGAGATCTTCACTCATGGTGGGCGCAAGCCGACCGGCCTGGACGCGGTGGAGTGGGCTCAGCGCATGGTGAAGTACGGTGCCGGCGAAATCCTGCTGACCAGCATGGATCGTGACGGCACCAAGGACGGCTTCGATCTCGCGCTGACGCGGGCCATTGTCGATGCCGTGAATGTGCCGGTGATCGCCTCGGGCGGCGTCGGCAATCTGGATCACCTGGTGGAAGGCGTCCGCGAGGGCGGTGCCGACGCGGTCCTGGCGGCAAGTATTTTTCACTTCGGTACCTTCAGCATCGCCGAGGCCAAGGCGCATATGGCGGCCGCCGGGATCGAAGTCCGAATTTAGTAACGGCGTGCTCGGGAAGATTTATGTCCGACAGTTGGCTAGATGACATTCAATGGACCGAGGACGGCCTGGTGCCGGTGATTGCCCAGGATGCGGCCACCGGTGATGTGCTCATGTTCGCCTGGATGAACCGCGAAGCGCTGACACTCACGGTGCAGGAGGGGCGTGCGGTCTACTGGTCCCGCTCCCGTGGCAGACTGTGGCGCAAGGGTGAGGAATCGGGCCATGTGCAGCGGGTCAAGGATATTCGGCTGGATTGCGATAAGGATGTCATTCTGCTGAAGATCGACCAGGTTGGCGGCATTGCCTGTCATACCGGGCGCCGCAGCTGTTTCTTTCATCGGCTGGAGGGGCAGTCCTGGGCGGCGGTGGAGCCGGTGGTGAAAGATCCTGCCGACATCTACAAATAGCCGTATTATCGGGTTCTGGCCGCGGGTTTGGGACGTAAATACAGTAATGAGCGATATACTGCAGCAGTTGGCGGAGGTTCTGGAGGCGCGCAAGGGCGCCGATCCGGACAGTTCCTATGTCGCCAAGTTGTACAGCAAGGGCCTGGACGCGATCCTGAAAAAGGTCGGCGAGGAGGCCACTGAAACCATCCTTGCCGCCAAGGGTGATTCCAAGGAGCACCTTGTTTATGAGACCGCCGATCTATGGTTTCATACCCTGGTGCTGCTGGCGCAACAGGGGCTCGGCCCCGACGCCGTACTGAAAGAGCTGGATCGCCGCTTCGGTCTGTCCGGACTGGACGAAAAGGCCGCGCGCAAGCCTTAGGCGCACTGGAATTTTTTCTGCCGCACGAGCGGCTGGAGGGTTGTATGGGATTTGGTGGAATCAGTATCTGGCAGCTTCTGATCATTCTTGCGATTGTGCTGGTGTTGTTCGGCGCCAAGCGTCTGCGGACCTTGGGCAGCGATCTCGGCACGGCCGTCAAGGGCTTCAAGAACGCCGTCAAGGAAAGCGAGAATCAGGCGGACGCCAAGGGTAAGCTGGAGGAAAAGGAAGGCCATACCATCGACGCCGAAGTGACGTCGAAAGAGAAAGACAAGGCCTGAGTTCGTCTCTCGCGGTTCGCGGCGCAGCCTTCGCGCGGCCGACCGCATCATCGGAACCGCTCACAGTCCCATGTTCGATATAGGCTTCTGGGAACTCGCTCTGATCATGGTGGTGGTGCTGGTCGTGGTCGGACCGGAGCGCCTGCCCAAGGTTGCGCGTACTGCCGGCCTGTATCTCGGTCGCGCCCGGCGCATGGTGGCGACACTGAAAGCGGACGTGGCGCGTGAACTGGCCGCCGACGAACTGAAGCGCACCCTGCAGCAGCAGGCGGAGTCGACCGGTCTGCACGATATTCTCGAAGAGACCCAGGAGGCCGCGACC
>JBFEJM010000110.1:0-7190 GCA_041553175.1 Gammaproteobacteria bacterium
GAAAACTGAATCAACGTAGGGCGCATTAGGCCAAAGGCCGTAATGCGCCGGATGGGGTGAAAACATCCGGTGCAATACGCTGCGCTATTGCACCCTACAGGTTTCGAGGTTATCGCGAAGCGCGAGAAACTTTATTTCCTTTGCGCGCCTACGCGTCCTTAGCGGTAAAAGTATTCTTCCGCCATGCCCAACCAAACCTACAAACGCCCCGAGTCCGTCCTGGTACTGGTCTACACCCGCGCCGGTGTGTGCTCATGCTCCGCCGCAGTCGGCCGGATGATTTCTGGCAATCGGTGACCGGCAGTCTGGAGTGGGATGAGACACCGGCGCAGGCGGCGCGGCGCGAGCTGCATGAAGAAACGGGTCTGGATTACACGAACATCGTCGATTGCAGGACGACCAACCGGTTTCCCATCCTGCCGGCCTGGCGCGCCCGCTACGCGCCGAATGTTTCCCACAACGTAGAGCATGTATTTACCCTGCGGCTGGATGCGCCGCTGCCGGTGCGGCTCGATCCCGCCGAACATCTCGAATACCGCTGGCTGGCTCGCAATGCTGCCGCTGCGCTGGCGACGTCCTATACCAATCGCGATGCCATTCTGGCCTATGTGCCTTAGCGGGTGGCGTTTGGGCCCGCTTTGCGGTTTGCCGCAAAGGGTGATGGCGAAAACCCTTGGGTGCTCGACGGTTTTTGTGCGATATATCAATATCATCTAAAGAGTTAATCGATTCGGCCGATTCCTCGAGTACGCCTGCGCAGGGTGTTTTTTGTCGGGTGCTCGAGTGCCCTTGTAGTGGACTGTTTTGGAGATCGCCCGATGAACTGTATTCCCGGCCGGCTGACACTTCTGTGTGCCGCCATCCTTCCGCTGTTACCGCTGTCTTCACACGCAACCAATGGCATGAACATGGAAGGCTACGGCCCGATCGCCGCCGCCATGGGTGGCGCATCCATGGGCTACGACAACGGCTCGGCCGCCATGATGAACAATCCCGCCACCATCGGCATGATGGACGCCGGCAGTCGGCTCGATATCTTTTTCGGTTTCCTGGGACCAAAGGTCGAAGCCGAAACCATGGGCATGAAGGCCGAGTCCGACGGTACCGCCTATTACATGCCGGCCGCGGGCTTCGTTCGCAAGCAGGACAAGATTTCCTACGGCCTCGGACTGTACGGTCAGGGCGGCATGGGTACCGAATACGGCAGCAACAGTTTCATGAGCATGGGTGCAGGGCTCGAAAACCGCACCGAACTCAGCGTCGGTCGCATCATTGTTCCGCTCACCTATGACATCAATGACAAGCTGGTTGTCGGCGGCAGCGTCGATTTCGTCTGGGTCGGTCTGGATCTGCGTATGGCCATGTCAGGCGCGCAGTTCGGGGACATGGCGACGCCGGGTCAACAGACTATCGGTACCGCATCCGGCTCGCTTCCCGCGGCCATAGGCGCGTTCGGCATGCCGGTGAACTATGCCTACTTCGATTTCAGCAACGACAATCGCTTCTCCGGCAAGGCGCGCGGTTATGGCGGTGCGGCCAAGCTCGGTGCCGCCTATCGCGTCAATGGACGTCTGACGCTGGGTGCGTCTTATCATTCCGAAACCAAACTCGGCGACATGGAAACCGATGAGGCCAAGATCAGTGTCAATCTCGACAACGGCGGTACGCCGACCAATGTCGAGCTGAGCGGAAAGATGAAGGTCAATGATTTCCAGTGGCCGGCGACCTGGGCGGTGGGTGCCGCCTATCAGGCCACCGACAAATTGCTGCTGGCCGCCGACATCAAACGTATCAACTGGTCCGAAACGATGCAGGATTTCAGCATGAGCTTTGTTGCCGACCAGTCACCCGGCAACGATCTATCCGGTTCATTCGGACCCGGCGCGGACTTCCGTGGCGGCACCCTGGATGCGGTGCTGTTCCAGCGCTGGGAGGATCAGACGATTTATCAGGTGGGCGGTGCCTACCAGCTCAATCCGCAGCTGACCTTGCGCGCCGGTTACAATTACGCCTCCAATCCGGTGCCGGATCAGTATCTGAACGCGCTGTTCCCGGCGGTCGTCGAGGATCATATTACGGTCGGTTTCGGTTACCGCTTCGACGACAGCCGAAGCATGGATTTCTCGCTGCAGCATGCGCCCGAGGTGACGTTCACCAATCCGGGCAACGGTTCCACCATCCCGGCGGTGACCTCGCGCCATGCGCAGACGAGCTTCCAGTTCATCTACTCGCACCGATTCTGAGTCTTGTCGCCGCAATCACCGATCCGGGCCGGCGCAAGCCGGCCCGGTCGTTTCCCACGATCGATGTAGGGCGCAATAGCGCAGCATATTGTGCCGGATGAGTAGCACCGACACCCAGGCGGACGAAGTATCCGATCTCACACCGGAGCACCCAGAGAACACGGAGACTTTCTTGTGAAAATGAATGGATTTCTCTGTGGTGTCTGCGTTGTCTGGTGTGAACATCGTTACAGCAAGCCCGGACCCATTCGGCGCACGAGGTGGCGCCCTGCATTTTCGAGGATTGTTCTGAACTTGCCCGGCAGTGTTAAAATCCCCCGTGTTCCAAGAACCAGTACGAGGCAGTCATGGCAGGTCACAGCAAATGGGCGAATATTCAGCATCGCAAGAATGCCCAGGATGCCAAACGCGGCAAACTCTTTACCAAACTGATCCGTGAAATCACTGTGGCCGCGCGCAGCGGCGATCCCGATCCCGCCGTCAATCCGCGCCTGCGTCTGGCGGTGGACAAGGCGCTCACCGCCAATATGACCAAGGACACCATCGAGCGTGCCATCAAGCGCGGCGCCGGCACGGCGGACGGCGACAACTACGAAGAAGTCCGTTACGAAGGCTATGGCCCCGGCGGTACCGCAGTGATGGTCGAGTGCATGACCGACAATCGCAACCGCACCGCGTCCGATGTGCGCCATGCCTTCACCAAGTATGGCGGCAACCTCGGCACCGACGGTTCGGTCGCCTATCTGTTCACCAAGACCGGTGTGTTGAGCTATCCGGCCGGCAGTGATGAGGACGCGATCATGGAGGCGGCACTGGAAGCCGGTGCGCAGGATATCGTCAGCAATGACGATGGCTCCATCGATGTGCTGACCGATCCGGCCGACTTCAGCGGGGTGAAAGACGCCATGCTCGCGGCCAATTTCGAACCGGAGCAGGCCGAAGTCACTCAGCGCGCCAGCACCAGCGCCGTGCTCGATGCCGACAGCGCCGCGTCCATGATCAAAATGCTGGACGTGCTGGAAGACCTGGACGATGTGCAGGAGGTCTTTTCCAACGCTGATATCTCGGAAGAGATTCTGGCGCAGTTGTAAAGTACTCATCGGATACCGCCGAGCTACACTCCTGCACGCTAACCCGCTACTATGCCCTCCATGCGCATACTCGGTATCGACCCAGGTTCCCAGATCACCGGCTTCGGCATTATCGAAGTTCAGGGCCAGCATTGCCGGCATGTCCACAGCGGGCATATCAAGGTCAATGGCGATGCCCTGCCGGAAAAGCTCGGTGTGATTTTCGAAGGCATTCGCGCGCTGGTCACTGAATGGCAGCCGCAGGAGGTCGCCGTCGAGCGGGTGTTCATGGCGCGCAACGCGGATTCGGCACTGAAGCTCGGTCAGGCCCGCGGCGCGGCCATCTGCGGCGCGGTCGGTCAGGCCACGATTGCCGAATACAGTCCGCGCGAGATCAAGCAGACCGTGGTCGGCAAGGGCGGCGCCAGCAAGGAACAGGTCCAGCACATGGTGCGCGTATTGTTGAAGCTGACAACACCACTCCAACCCGATCAGGCCGACGCACTGGCCATCGCCATCTGCCACAGTCATATGCGGCAAAGCCTGGCCCGCGTACCCGGTGCGCGACTGGCGCGCGGCGGACGCTTCGTATGATCGGCTTTCTGCGCGGCAGGCTGGTTGCCAAACAACCGCCGCAATTGCTGATCGAGGTGAATGGCGTGGGCTATGAAGTGGAGGCGCCCATGACCACGTTCTACGACCTGCCCGACACCGGTGCCGAGATCACGCTGCACACCCACTTGGTCGTGCGCGAGGACGCCCATACCCTGTTCGGCTTCGGCAAGTTGTCCGACCGTGCCCTGTTCCGCTCGCTGATCAAGATCAGCGGCGTGGGTCCGCGCATGGCGCTGGGGATCCTGTCCGGCATGAGCGCCGACGCCTTTGTCCGCTGCATTCAGGACAACGACAGCGCCGCGCTGACCCGCGTGCCCGGCGTCGGCAAGAAGACCGCCGAACGGCTGGTGGTGGAGCTGCGCGACCGGCTGGGCAAGAGCGGTGCGGGCGGGGTGGAACTGCCCAGCGCGGCCGCCAAACCGGCCAATGCGGTGGAAGAGGCGGTCAGTGCCCTGATCGCACTCGGTTACAAGCCGCCGGACGCCAGCCGAATGGTGCGCGCCATCGACAGCAAGGATCTGGGCGTGGAAGAGATTATCCGCCGGGCCTTGCAGGCGGCGGCCAAGTAGCGAGAATTGTAAAATCGTCGGTTGACCGCAGGGTGCGTCGGTGTGAGCGACGCACCCTAAACTGCGGTGGAATGGTGCGTCAGGCTGTGCCTTGACGCACCCTACGGGGTTCGCTTCTCAACGGCTATCGAGTATCTTCCCTATATGACCACCGACCGCTTGATCGACCCCCATGCCGCCTCGACCGACGAGGAGCGCATCGACCGCGCCATTCGGCCGAAACTCCTGGCCGATTATGTCGGGCAGCCGCAGGTGTGCGAGCAGATGGAGATCTTCATCGGCGCCGCCCGCGCCCGTGGCGAGGCGCTGGATCATGTGCTGATTTTCGGCCCACCCGGGCTGGGCAAAACCACGCTGGCGCATATCATCGCCAACGAGCTGAACGTCAACCTGCGCCATACCTCCGGGCCGGTGCTGGAAAAGGCCGGCGACCTGGCGGCGCTGCTGACCAACCTGGAGCCGCACGATGTCCTGTTCGTGGATGAGATCCATCGCCTGAGTGCGGTGGTGGAGGAGATCCTCTATCCCGCCATGGAGGATTATCAGCTCGACATCATGATCGGCGAGGGCCCGGCCGCACGTTCCATCAAGCTCGATCTGCCGCCGTTCACGCTGGTGGGGGCCACCACCCGGGCCGGTCTGCTGACCTCGCCGCTGCGCGACCGGGTCGGCATCGTCCAACGGCTGGAGTTCTATAACCAGGTTGATCTGGCCAGCATCCTCATGCGTTCGGCCGGGATTCTCGGTGTCGAAATGGACAGCGAAGGCGCGCGCGAGCTGGCGGCACGCTCGCGCGGTACGCCGCGCATCGCCAACCGCCTGCTGCGGCGGGTGCGCGATTATGCGCAGGTCAAGGGCAGTGGCCGTATCGATGCCGCGGTCGCGCGCAAGGCCATGGAGCTGCTCAATGTCGACAATCAGGGTTTCGACATGATGGATAGGACGCTGCTCAGCGCGCTGGTGGAGAAATTCGACGGCGGCCCGGTCGGGGTGGACAGCATCGCGGCAGCCATCGGCGAGGAACGCGGCACCATCGAGGACGTCCTCGAACCTTATCTCATTCAGCAGGGCTACATGATGCGCACCGCGCGCGGGCGGGTCGCCACCCGCAAGGCCTATCTGCATCTCGGACTGCAGGCGCCGGCGCGCTCTGCCGGCGACGACGCGCTGCCGTTGTTTGACGTCTCGGAAAATTGAGCGTATATAGTCGCGCCCGCAGGAGACCGCTTTAATATAGGGTTTCCGGGGCTCCCGGCGGTTCCGTGCCGGGGTCGACAACGTTCTGCTGGATCTTCAGAAAAACTATGTTGCGAGTACTCCTGGTGGTGCTCTGTTCGCCATGGCATGGCCTGGCGGCCGAATCGTTATATGCGAATGCCGGAACTCCCACCGGTCATTTCTTGTCCTTAGATCGTGACGAGGACGGTTATCTCGACGGAACCGAACTCAGTGCCGCCCCCGATTGGGCGCGTGAGGCGGCCAGCGTCGATCGGGACCGGAATGCGCTGATCGATCACAGTGAATTCCTGTCATTGCTGGATAGGTTGAGCACACGTCGGTAAGCTATGTCACGATACGCTACACTCGGGGCCACACGGCATGTCGCCGGAACCGCCGGACCCCGGGGACAAAGGGAGGAGCACGGTGCAGGAATTCCGCTGGCCGGTGCGCGTTTACTATGAAGATACGGACTCGGGTGGGGTGGTCTATTACGCCAACTACCTCAAATTCATGGAACGTGCCCGGACCGAATGGCTGCGCAGTGCCGGCTTCGAACAGGATCGACTGCTGGCCGACGACGGGATCCTGTTCGCAGTGACCGAGATCGATCTCCGCTATCTTTCCCCCGCCCGCTTCAATGACGCCCTGACGGTTACGGCGCAGGTCGTTGAGAAACGGCGCGCGAGTCTGCGTTTCGCCCAGACTGTGCTGCGTGGTGATAAAGCGCTGTGCGAGGGCCGGATTCAGATTGCTTGCCTGGACAGCAGCAGTTTCCGCCCGCGGCCCATACCGAATGCTTTGATTACGGAGATTTCCGATGCCGACTGATATGTCCATCCTGCACCTGATAACCGGCGCCAGCCCGACGGTGAAGGCCGTCATGTTGCTGCTGGCGATCATATCAGTCATTTCCTGGACCATGATTTTCCACAAATGGCGCATGCTGGGCGATGCACTCACTGAGGCCAACAGTTTCGAAAAACGGTTCTGGTCGGGCGGTGACCTGGCGACCTTCTACAAGGAGATTGCGGCGGCCCCGGGGGAGACCCGCGGCATGGCGGATATTTTCGAAGCCGGGTTCAAGGAATTCGCCCGTTTGCGCAAGCAGACCAGTACCGACTCGGGTGCCATGATCGAAGCGGTGCAGCGTAGCATGCGGGTGGCGCTGTCGCGCGAGATGGACCGACTGGAACAGAACCTGTCCTTCCTCGCGACAGTCGGTTCGACCAGCCCCTATGTCGGTCTGTTCGGCACGGTGTGGGGCATCATGAATTCGTTCCGTTCGCTGGGCAACGTCCAGCAGGCGACGCTGGCGATGGTTGCGCCGGGTATCGCCGAGGCGCTGGTAGCGACCGCCATGGGTCTGTTTGCCGCCATTCCGGCGGTGGTTGCGTACAACCATTATTCCAATGACGTCGAACGGCTGATCAATCGGTACGACAACTTCCTGGAGGAGTTTTCCTCCATTCTGA
>JBFEJM010000111.1:0-7098 GCA_041553175.1 Gammaproteobacteria bacterium
CCAGGGAGCCGGGATCAGAGTTCAGGGACGCGTAATGGCAAAGCATGAATCCATCGCCGAACTCAAACCGACCGACCTGCCGGCGCCGCCGCAGGAGGCCATCGGCATCGTACGCGCCTGCGCGCGCCCGAACATCACCAGCAAACGCCTCGGCGATATCGTCACGCACAATGCGGTCCTTACTGCAGAGTTGTTGCGTATCGTCAACTCGGCCTATTTCGGTTTTCGCACCAAGGTAACCTCTGCCGCGCACGCCGTGACCCTGCTCGGGCAGCGGGCGCTGCGCAATCTCGCGCTCTGCGTTGCGATGCGCGATGCGTTGCGACCGGATGCGATTCCCGGACTCGATATGGCCGGTTATTGGGAACAGGCATTGCGCCGCGCGGTCGCCGCACGCTGTCTGTCGCAGCGGGCCAAACTGGATGGCGAGGAATGTTTCACAGCGGGGCTGCTGCAGGATTTCGGTCTGCTGGTAATGATATTCATGGATCAGGATCGCGCGGCCGATTGGCAGCGCCTGGCTGCGGCCAATCCGGATGAACGTTACGAGATGGAGCTGAGCCTGTTCGGCACCAGTCATGATCGGGTGGGGGAAACGCTCGCCGCCGCCTGGGAACTCCCGGTGGAATTGCGCCATGTGATGGGCCAACACCATGCGCCGCTGGTGGAGCAGAGCGACAGCGAAATCGCGCGGCTGTGTCGGGTTGCCCACTGCGCCGATTGGATCGCCGCCGTCTTCACCACGGCCGATAAGCGGCCTGTCATTCAGCGCTGTCAGCACCTGCTGCTGGAAGAGTTCGCCCTTGATGCGAATCAGGTCGGCGATCTGCTGGACGAAGTGTCGGCGGCCGTCATCGAGGCCGGCACGGCGATGGGCATGCGGGTCGGGCCACAGATCGGGCTGGCCGATGTGTTGCGCGAAGCGAATCTCCAACTCGCCGAGGACAACCTGAGTTATCAGGAGCTTACCTGGCGATTGGAGCAGGCGCTGGCGCAACGCGACCTGTACGCCGCCGAACTCAACCGAGAGTTGGAGCTGGCACGCGAAGTGCAGCGTAGCCTGATGCCACGGGGTATTGACGGATGTGTCGGGTTTCACGGCATCAATACCTCGGCACGCGAGTTGTCAGGCGACTTTTATGACTATTTTTCGACGCGCAACGGCCATATCCACTTTTGTATTGCGGATGTATCCGGCAAAGGCATGAACGCCGCGATGCTGATGGCCAAGGTCAGCAGCCTGTTTCGTTGTCTGGGCAAAGGTATCGGTGATCCCGCGGCATTGCTGGCAATGCTTAATCGGGAGATCGTCGAGACATCGGTGCGGGGCATGTTCGTGACCATGATCGGCGGGCGTTACAACCCGGAGACCGGTCAGGTGCAGCTCGCCAATGCGGGTCATCTGCCGGCGCTGTATCACCCGCTGCACGGTGCGATTCAGGAGATCCCAGCGGATGCGCCGCCACTCGGCGTGCTGGCAGATGCGGAATTCATTAATCGTGAACTGAATATAGGGAATGGTGGCTTGTATCTGTATACGGACGGCCTGATCGAAGCGCGTCAGCGTGGTGCGGGCGAGCTGGGTATCAGCGGATTGAAGAGCTTGATCCGCCGTTTCAGCGAGGTGCCAGGGGGCGAACGGGCACGACGCATGCTGGATGCGGTGCGTGATTCCGAAGTGCATGACGACCTGACATTGCTGCTGATAGATGCCCAGGAACAGAAACATGGCGGTTGAGCAACGGTTAGAGGTTCCGGCCCAGCCTGAGCATCTGCATGAAATTCGAGAGGTCGTGCAACGTGCGGCCGAGGCCTATGGATTCGACAAGGACTGTGTGCGTGATCTGGTGCTGGCCGTGAACGAGGCGTGTATGAACGTGATTCAGCATGGTTACGCGGGCCGGAATGGCCCCATCAGACTGGAAGTTGTCAGCCAGCCAGACGCCATCGAATTCCGTATTCGCGATGAGGCCGCTCCGGTTGCCATGAGTGCCTGGAAAGCGCGCGATCTGAACGATATCCGCCCCGGCGGACTGGGTGTGCATTTCATTCGCGAGATTATGGATGAAGTGTGTTATCTGCCGACGCCGGATAACACCGGAAATCTGCTCAGCCTTAAGAAATATCAGATCGGACAGGGGATGGATGTATGACTGCCGAAGTGAAAATGGAACAGGATTATGCCGTAGTGTGCCTGAGCGGCGAGATCGATCTGCACAGTTCTCCTCAGGGTCGCAAGCTTATTCTCGCCTGCCTGCATGACGGTCGTCCGACGCTGGTTGATTTGAGTGCGGTCAGTTACATCGACAGCTCCGGTGTTGCCAGTCTGGTGGAGGGCTTTCAGCTCGCGCGCGAGCGCAAACTCGATTTCGCACTGGTCGGTGTAAGTGCGGCGGCCTTGAACGTTTTGAAACTGGCGCGGCTCGATAAGGTCTTTCCGATCTACGCCAATGTTCAGGCGCGGCTGGCGGCGGTCTGAATCGGTGCATTGACATGCGTACCTTCACCGAACATCTGGGGCGTCGCGTCGTCGGAGGGGTCGAGGAGTTCGGCTACGGTGCCGCGCTACTTCTGGAGAGCATGTTCTGGATCTGCGTCGGCGCATTCCGCAAGCAGCCTGTGCGCATCGCGGCCGTCGCGGCGGAGATGATGAAGGTCGGTGTATTCGCCATCCCCGTTGTGGTGATTCTGTCGTTCGCGAACGGTGTGATGATGGCCTTGCAGGGTATCTACACACTGCGTGATTTCGGTGCCGAGTCACAGGTCATTCCCGGTCTGGCCATGTCGATCACCCGCGAATTCGGGGCACTTATTGTCGGTATCGTCGTGGCCGGTCGCTCCGGCTCTGCAATCGCCGCGCGCATCGGTGCCATGCAGATGTCGCAGGAAGTCGACGCATTGCGCGTTCTGGGCGTCAATCCGGTACGGCACCTGGTCGCGCCGATATTGATTGCCATGTGTCTGATGGTGCCGACCCTGACGGTGTTGGCGGATTTCATGGCCCTGCTGGGCGGTGGTCTATTGTGTGGCTTCATGCTGCATATGAATCTGGACGCATACTCGCAGCAGATCCTGGCGTCGCTCGAGGTGTTCGACGTCATGCAGGGACTGGCCAAAAGTTTCGTGTTTGCAGTGCTGATCACGCTGGTGAGCTGCATCAATGGATTCTCCACCAGCGGCGGATCCGAAGGGTTGGGTTACCGTACCACTCGCTCGGTTGTGCTCTGCATCGCAGCTATCGTGATAGCCGATATGGTTTTCACATTCTTTTTGAGCCGCTGAGCCGGCCGGTACGATATGCATAGCAACGCCGCCACGATGACCGCCGCCGAACCGATAATCCAGGTCGAGAACCTGGTGACCTACTACGGTGAACGACGCATTCTGAATGATGTGTCGATGCAGGTTGAGGCGGGTGAAATCCGGGTGATCATGGGCGGAAGCGGGTCGGGGAAATCCACTCTGCTGCGTCATATGCTGGGGTTGCAGCAGCCGGTTTCGGGCCGTATCCGTTTGTTCGGAGAGGATATCAATACCATCAGCGGTCAGCGGATGTTCGAGATGCGGCGCAAGATGGGTGTGTCTTTCCAGGGCGGTGCGTTGTTCAACTCCATGACAGTCGGTGAAAACGTCCAGTTTCCTTTGCGCGAGCACACCCGACTGGACGATCACACCATCCGCATTATGAGCCGTATGAAACTGGAAGTGGTCAACCTGGCCGGCTATGAGGATCTGATGCCGGCACAGCTGTCGGGCGGTATGGTCAAGCGCGCGGCATTGGCGCGGGCTATTGTAATGGATCCGAAACTGCTGTTCTTCGATGAGCCCTCGGCCGGTCTTGATCCGGTTGTTTCGGCTGAGCTGGACGAACTGATTCTGCGTCTGCGTGATTCGATGAACATATCGATTGTGGTCGTCACCCACGAACTGGATAGTGCGTTCAAGATCGCTGATAAAATCACTGTTCTTGATCGCGGCGAAATACTGCTGACCGACACCGTGGCAGGCATTAAGCAATCGGACAACGAAAGGGTGAGCGCGTTGATCAACCGTACACCTGAAGACGAACATGTCAACGTTGATGAATACCTGAAACGATTGACGCGAGTGGATTGAACGGCATGAAACGTGACAACATCAATTATCTGGCCGTAGGCGTATTTGTACTGGTGGTGTTCGGTGTGCTGCTGATCGCGCTGTATAAAATCACCGGCCGGGTGGGCGATAGTGATCCCTATCACGCCTATTATTCCAATATCACCGGGCTTGCCGATGGCTCTCGCGTCACCTATCAGGGCTACCAGGTGGGCTTTGTCGCCGATGTCGATCCCGAACAGGGCGAGACCGGCACGCGCTATCGGGTGAATATGCGAATCAAGCAGGATTGGAAGATTCCCAGCGACAGTGTCGCACGCATCTACTCCGCCGGCCTGCTGGCCGAAACTGTCATCAACATAGAGGAAGGAAAGAGCCGGGATTATCTGGCGCCGGACAGCGAGATTGAAGGTCGGCAGAGTGCAGACATATTCGCGGCGCTGAGTGACGTTGCCAGCGATATCGGCGGCTTGACGCGGGATTCGATTCGGCCGCTGCTGGATAATGTAAACAAACATGTCTCCGGTCTGGGTGAGGAACTCGATACACGGGTACCGAAAATTCTGGGTGACCTGGAATCGATGGTCGCCCAGCTCGATAAAGGGGCGGAGAAGCTGACCGGAATGCTGGATGGCCGTACCGAGGACAGTGTTCGAGCGATTATCGATGATGTCGAGGCAACGGCAAAGAATTTCCGCACGCTTTCAAGTGGCCTGCAATCCACGCAAGCGGCGCTGGATGGTTTGCTGCAAGATGCACACGG
The DNA here is from genome assembly GCA_041553175.1 of Gammaproteobacteria bacterium. Lineage (GTDB taxonomy): Bacteria > Pseudomonadota > Gammaproteobacteria > Thiohalobacterales > Thiohalobacteraceae > JAHJQQ01. The sequence goes on from JBFEJM010000111.1 coordinate 4,859, forward strand.
CGTGATCGAAGCCAATGACGGTGACGTGCGGGCCGCCGTACTCGCGCTGCGCAAGTCACTCGATAGTATTTCCGGCGAGGTTGACGGAATATTATTCGAGTTGGAGGGTGCCAGCCGCAATATGAACGAATTCAGCCGCGAACTGCGCAGCAACCCGGGATTGCTGCTGAATGGGCGTCCGGCGGAGCAACAGGGGGTGAGACGTGACTGATATCGGCTTGAGAGGTTATTTCTCGGTACTGGTCTGTCTATCGGCGCTGCTCGGCTGCAGTGCCGGTACCCGTGTGCCTGAGGACAGTTTCTACCGGCTCGAAGTTGGGGCACCGGAATCCGTGCGCGAGAAAGCGGCGCTGGATGGGGTGTTGCTGGTAGAGGTCGTTGCCGCGGCGCCTATCTATCGCGACCGATCCTTTCTGTTCAGTGATAACGCCTCGCCGCAACGGCTACAGCGCCATCACTATCGGCACTGGGTCGACTCGCCGCCGAATCTGCTCGAACATGGACTGGCGAAATACCTGTCCGCCGCGCGCATGGCGACGCTGGTTGTGACCCCGGATGAAAGGATCGACCATCGCTATCGTCTCAGGCTCAGTCTGGAGCGTTTTGAACACATACGCGATCAGGGTAATGGTGCGGTTGTGATCGAAGCGAAACAGATGTTAACCAAGCGCGATGTGAAATTGCCCTTGCAGCATGACCGCCTCACGGCCAAGTCTATCGTGCAGGGCAGTGATTTTCCCGCCGTGGTCGCGGCCTATCGGAATTGCGTTGAGTCCCTGTATGCTCAGGTGCAGTCGGCACTTGTGCAGTCTGAGTGAGTAACCCTGATTCGCTGGCTTGAATTTCGGTTCAGCCGGGCTGAGTTCTTGCTGCGGTGACCTGGGTGGTTACACTGGCATGCATCAGCCGATGCAGCGGTTCCGGCGTGGCCACGCCATAGCCCTGTGCAAAGTCGACACCAAGACGGCGCAGCTTCTCACGAATAACGTTGTTTTCCACGTATTCCGCGATCGTTTGAATGCCTGCGACGTGACCTATCTGGTTGATTGAATCGACCATGGCCAGATCCATGGCATCGTGTTCAATGTCGCGTACGAAACTTCCATCGATCTTCAGATACTCCACCGGCAGATTTTTCAGGTAGCCGAATGAACTCAGGCCGCTGCCGAAATCATCCAGCGCGAATCGGCAACCCCGTTCACGCAGGCTGGAGATGACATGGATTGCGCGCGATAAATTGGTGATGGCGCAAGTCTCCGTGATTTCAAAGCAGATGTGATGCGGATCGAAATTCTGGTTGTCGATCTCCTCGACCACGAACGGCAGAAACTGATCATCGCAGAGCGATTGCGCGGACAGATTGATCGCGATCGTGCATTTGCCCGGCGTGATGCATTGCACGCTACCCTTGAGCATTGAAAGGGTGTTGTGGATGACCCAGCGGTCGATGTCGGCCATCAGATTGTAGCGTTCGGCCGCGGGTATGAAACTGATAGGTGGAATGAGCGAGCCATCCTCGCCCGTCATTCTGACCAGAATCTCGGTATGTACGTTGTAGACGCGACCCTGTAATGGAATGATCGGCTGGTGATACAGGATAAACCGGTTTTCTTCCAATGCCTGCCTGATGCGGTTGGCCCAGTGCATTTCACCGGTACGGCGTTCGGTTGCGTCGTCTCCGGATTGATAGACATGGACGCGGTTGCGGCCGGCATCTTTGGCCACGTAGCAGGCGGTATCCGCCGCGCTCATTACCTCGTACAGGGTTTCGTGTTCGTTCGTAATCGCGATCAGACCGATGCTGGTGCTGGTATTAAAGGTTTTGTCATTCCAACTGAACCGTAGGGCGGCCACCGCATGGCGTATGCGTTCTACAATATGCACAGCCGATTCGGCCGAACAACGGCTGAGCAGGATCGCGAATTCATCTCCCCCCATGCGTGCGAGAAGATCGGTTTCACGGATCTGTGTCTGCAGGATATGTGATATCTGCTTGAGTAATTCATCCCCGGCCAGGTGGCCGCAGGTATCGTTTATGAGTTTGAACTGATCAAGATCGATATAGCAGAGCCAGTGCGGTTCATCGATGACGTCGGGCATGTGTCCCAGCGTCGATTCGAGGTGACTCTCGAACTCGCGCCGGTTCATCAATCCGGTCAGCACGTCATGTTTGGCCTGATATGCAAGCTCTTTGGCGAGATTGCGGAACTGGGTTACATCACGAAACACCAGAACCGCAC
>JBFEJM010000112.1:0-7097 GCA_041553175.1 Gammaproteobacteria bacterium
CCTTCTTGATCTTGGATTTCAGTGCTTCGGTCTTTTCCTTGTAGGTCGCGATCTTGTCCAACAGGGTGTCCAGCACACCGGCGGCTTCGCCCGCCTCGACCAGGTTACAGACCAGATCGTCGAAATACAGTGGATGTTTGCGCAAGGAATCGGCCAGGTTGCTGCCACCCTCGACATCGTTCTTCACCGCCAGGATCAGTTCCTGCATGCGCGGGTTTTCGTGACCGCGGCCAACGATATCGAAGGCCTGCACTACTGGCACGCCGGCTGACATCATGGTGGCGAGCTGGCGTGAAAAGACCGCGATATCCTTGGGCTGAATGGCCTTGCCCTTGCCGGCGCTGGTCAGGTTGGATTTCTTTTTTACCTTCAGAGGCGTTATGCCCTGCTTGCGCAGTTCGGCCTTGATGAGGTTCGTGTTATTCCCGCGGGTCTGTCCCTTGACACGGTTACCCTTTTTGTCGGTACCTTCCCAGGTGAATACGCTGAGTTTGAGTGCTTTTTCCGCCATCACTTAGTCCTTGGTCACGCGGTTAACTTCTTCCAGGCTGGTTACGCCCTGTTTGACTTTCCGTAGGCCAGACGTACGCAGGTCGGCAATGCCTTCCTTTTGCGCCTGGTCGGCCAACTGGATGGCGTTGCCGCCGTCCATGATAATGCGCGACATGGCCTCGGATATCGGCATTACCTGATATATTCCCACGCGGCCTTTGTAACCGCCCGTGCATTGATCACATCCATCGGGATTATGGGCATAAATCTTTAATCCGGCGTCGATTTCTTCCTGCGTAAAACCTTCGTCCAGCAGCGTGTTGGTGGGAATATCCGCCAGTTTTTTGCAGTTGTTACATAAACGCCGCGACAGGCGCTGGGCAATGATCAAGATGACTGCACTGGCGATGTTGTAGGGCGGCACGCCCATGTTGGCCAGGCGCGCGAGCGTTTGCGGTGCATCGTTGGTATGCAGGGTCGACATCACCATATGGCCGGTCTGCGCCGCCTTGATGGCGATCTCGGCGGTTTCCAGGTCACGAATCTCACCGACCATGATGATATCCGGGTCCTGACGCAGGAAGGCGCGCAGCGCATCGGCAAAGTTGAAGCCCGCCTTGGGATTCATATTGCACTGGTTAATGCCACTCAGATTGATTTCGACCGGGTCTTCACAGGTCGAGATATTGCGATCGGGAGTGTTAAGGATATTCAGCCCGGTATAAAGCGATACGGTTTTACCGGAACCAGTCGGGCCGGTGACCAGAATCATGCCATAGGGCTTGTTCAGATTCTCCAGATAGAGCTGTTTCTGCTCGTCCTCATATCCGAGTGCATCGATGCCGAGCTTGGCGCTGCTCGGATCCAGAATACGCAGCACGATCTTTTCACCAAACAGGGTCGGGCAGCTGTTCACACGAAAGTCGATGGCGCGGTTTTTTGAAAGGTGCATCTTGATGCGGCCATCCTGCGGCAGGCGGCGCTCGGCGATGTCCATTCGGCTCATGACCTTCAAGCGTGCGGAGATGCGCGGCGCCAGTGCCAATGGCGGGGACGCAACCTCGAGCAGCACACCGTCCTGACGGAAGCGCACACGAAATGATTTCTCATAGGGCTCGACGTGGATATCCGAAGCCCCCTTGTTGATGGCATCGAGCAGAATCTTGTTGACGAAGCGCACGACAGGCGTGTCGTCAACTTCTGAATCTTTGACGTCATCGACATTGTCGTCCTCACCACCGGCGACGATATCGAGGTTCTCGAGATCGTCGTCCAGCAGGTCCGACATGGAGGTGTCGGCCTTGTCCAGCGCCTGATCGATTATCTTGACGAGTTTGTCTTCCTCGACCAGTACCGGTTCGGTTGCCACGCCGGTATGAAATTTGATTTCGTCCAGACCAGCGAGGTTGGTCGGATCGGACACCGCAACAAAAAGGCGGTTGCCGCGTTTGAACAGCGGCAGGGCATGGTGCTGACGGATAAGCTTTTCGTCGACCAGCTTGATGGGGGCCGCGTCGAGATCCATGACGGCAAGATCGAATACCGGGATACCGAATTCCTGGCAGGCGGCCGAGGCAATGATGCCGGCGTTTGCCAGTTTCTTTTCGACCAAATAGCGGGAGAGGGATACTTTCTTCTTGCTGGCTTCTTCGGCTGCCTGCAGGGCAGTTGGTTCATCAAACACGCCATCCGCGACCAGGCGTCTGGCCAGACCGGTGAGTCTTACTTGGGGGCTGATTGAGGCCATTAGCAATCCCTTACACTGCTTTCAGGCGGGGGAGTCGGCCTTCCCACGCCCTCGTTACACTTCTGAGTAACGACTTGGCTCTTTACTGCGAAGTCGCCTCTAACGGGTCTACTGTCTTTCTGTACGCGACCACCTCGCCGAGACCGGGTGTTCGGTGGTGATGTCCGGGTCGAAATGAGCGTTATATCCCGCGGTCACCTCCATGTTAGCGACATATTAAACCGGAACTTGACGGGTTCGCCAGCACGCTTGGCACAGCTCGATCAGCGTGGCCGCGGTGATCGATCTCCACTAAGCGGTATAACCACGGCGCCAGGCTGAGATAGGACCGGATTAAACGCAGGAGCCAGGAAGATAGATATTCTTCCACGAGACAGGCGTGGTTGTGACGGTGCAGGTCCAGTCACTGTTCGGCAATCGGATCAGGGTCAGGGTGGTACCCGTGACCGCCGAAGCGGCATCGTTACCCAATACGACCGAAACGAATCCGACGCCCGAGGGGGCGAAGCTGACGTTTGCGATGCCGGTGGTGATATTCGATGGATTGAAATTGATATCCGCGGCGGTCATGCCCGGGTTGCCATAGGTCAACTGGGTTTCGATATGGCTTTTCAGGGCCGACAATTCGCCATAGGCACGCGTCATTGTCGTGCGTGCGGTGTAATCCTGGTATTGCGGAATCGCCATGGCGGCGAGAATACCGATGATTGCAACGACGATCATGAGTTCGATAAGGGTGAAGCCGTGCTGGATTTTCGTCATGGCGTCTTCCTTATGTGGCAGCTAGTGTAATCGATGTGCTCGTCGTCGCACTGAAAAAGTGCTAGGGCTGGGGGAGCCGTCAAATGGTGTTCTTGTAGAGAGTTGGAGCGGACCACAAGGTCCGCTCCAATACAACCAAACTCAAACCACGGTATTAGAGGCAATCACCCGGCAGGTAAGAAGCCTTCCAGGATGCCGGTGTGGTGGTCACCGCGCAGCTCCAGGCACCACCGGCAGTGCGGGTCAGGGTGAAGGTCGCACCGGCGACCGCGGACGGGGCATTCGCACCATCCATGACCGCAACCACGGTGCCTGCACCGGTCGCTGCAAAAGCAAACGTGGGCACGCCGGCAGACAGGTTGGACTGGTTGTAACCGACATCAACAGCGGTAAAGGTCGTGGCGTTACCGCGAGCCAGTTCGCTTTCGATGGCGCTGCGGAGCGAGTTGATTTCACCATAGAGACGGGTGGCGGATGTACGTGCGGTGTAATCCTGATACTGCGGAATGGCGATGGCGGCCAGAATACCGATGATCGCCACAACGATCATAAGTTCGATAAGGGTAAAACCCTGCTGTACTTTCTTCATGAGTAAATCTCCTGTTGCGTTGAGTGATCTTCGGACCGGTAGTGCCCCCGGGAGTAGCAGGGTTGGAGCCCATATCGGCCGGGGAGCCGATCTTGCCAAGACTATAAGCAGAAGCCGTGCCAAGTTTCTGGCGATGGGCGGTGGCTTTGTCGCTGGCACCCAAGGTTTCGTCCAAGCCGCTGAATTCTTTAAAAGGTAATGGCCAGTTTGTGAAGAAACACCACGTTGAGGTGTGAAACAGATCGCGGGTTTTTCGGCGAGGTGACCTATTTGGTCACCTTTGGCGGTGATCGATTCGGGTAAGGTGTGACGCTGGGTGTCAGTTTGGGGATTCTTGGCTGGACTGAACGGTCTGTCTCTGTTGCCAGGTATCGAATACCGCTGTTCAGATAAATGCAGGCCAGGATTACTCCAGCCCGAGCTTCTTCAATCGATAACGCAGGGCCCGGAAGGTAATCCCCAGCAATTTGGCCGCGGCGGTCTTGTTGTACTTGGTCTTTTCCAATGCCTTGGTGATGGCGTCGCGCTCGACCTTATCCATATAGGTTTCCAGCGACAGCCCCTCGAGCTCAGGGGGTACCGGCGTCTCGCCGATGATGGCCCGCTCTTCCGCCCCCATTCCCGGGCCGACCGGGCGGCCGCTACCGGGCAGGTGCAGATCGTCGGCGCGTATTTGATCGCCTTCGCATAGGGTCAGTGCCCGTTCCAGGATATTCTCCAGTTCGCGCACGTTGCCGGGAAAGTCGTAGTTGGTCAGGGCGGCAAGGGCGTCCCGGCTCAGCTCGACTTGGCGGTCGTTCGCCTGCGCCAGCGCAGCCAGGAAATGGGCCGCCAGCTGCGCGATATCATCGCCGCGCTCGCGCAGTGGCGGCACCTTCAGCTCGATGACATTCAGCCGGTAGTACAGATCCTGGCGGAACCCGCCGTCCTGGACCAGGCGGGCGAGATCCTTGTGGGTCGCGGACAGGATCCGCACATCGACACTTACCTCGCGCTGGGCGCCGATCGCCCGCACGGCCTTTTCCTGAATCGCGCGCAGGAGCTTCACCTGCATGTGCAGCGGCAGCTCGGCGACCTCGTCGAGAAACAGTGTGCCGCCGTCGGCGGCCTGAAACAGGCCGTCTTTATCGGCGGTGGCGCCGGTGAAACTGCCCTTCTTGTGACCGAAGAATTCGCTTTCCATCAGGTCAGCGGGGATCGCCCCACAGTTCACGGCAATGAAGGGATGCTCTGCGCGCGGGCCTTTCTCGTGGATCAGGCGTGCCACCAGTTCCTTACCGGTGCCGGACTCGCCACTGATATACACGGGTGCCTGGCTGCGTGCGAGCTTGGCGATAGTGGCGCGGATGGCCTGCATGGCCGGAGCGTCACCGATGAGTTCATCGCGCGAGCGGCGGTCGCGTTCCGGAAAGGTCTTGGTATCTGACAGTCTAAGAGCGGTGCTGACCATGTTGCGCAGCACCGACAGGTCGACCGGCTTGGATACGAAATCAAAGGCGCCGGCCTTCAGGGCCTGCACGGCCGCTTCCATGCTGCCATGGGCGGTGATGACGGCGACCGGCAGATCCGGGCGCTGGGTCTGGATATATTCGACCAGTTCGATGCCATTGCCGTCGGGCAGACGCATGTCTGTCAGGCACAGATCGAAATAGTGTTGCGACAGCTGCAGCAGGGCCTCGGTCAGATCGCCGGCCGAATAGGTCTCGATGTCCATGCGGCCGAGCGTGATCTCCAGCAGCTCCCGAATGTCCGGTTCATCGTCGACCACGAGTGCCTTGTGCATTGCCATATCGCTATATTAATCGCTGTGCCGAGTGAATGTGATACGGAATCGACTGCCGCGCCCGTCGCGCCGCGCATAACTCAGGCGCGCGCCGTTCATTTCGCAGAGTTCGCGCGACAGATACAGCCCCAGGCCGGTACCGGTCGCCGCGGTCGTGAAAAAAGGTTCGAAGATCTCCGCTTCAACATCATCTGGAATCCCCGCGCCTTCATCCAGTACCTCCAGGCACGGCAGTCTGGCTTCGGTTGCGCCAATACGCAACTCTATGGCACCGCCGCCGTGCTGAAGGGCATTGTGAGTCAGGTTCCAGACCACCTGGTGCAGCTGGCCGGGGTCAAATGCAACGGTCACGTTTTTGTTGTCGACATTGATCTGGATTTTTTCAGCGGATATGGCGTTGCAGCGCCGCAGCTCATCGAGAAAATCACGCAGCCAGCTTTCCAGCTCGATATCCTTTGGATTGGACTGGCCACGCCGCGACAGCTGCAGCACGTTTTCTATAATGGTGTTCACGCGCAGGCTGTGATTGCGGATGATTTCGGTCAGGCGTAGTTCGCCGGCATCCAGGTGCGGCGACTCGCCGAGCAGCTGGCCGGCATGACTGATGGCGCCGAGCGGATTGCGGACCTCATGGGCGATGCTCGCGGTGAGCCGCCCCAGCGCCGCCAGCTTCATCTGCTGTGCCTGCTGTTCCAGCGCAGCGGTGTCTTCGAGGAAAATCAGGGTGGCGGAGTCACGCGCTTTGCCCAGGGCGGTGAAGCGCGGCGCAAGACTTGTGTGGGCCCCGCTGGGCGTGAAGATCTCGGGGGTGAAGACGGGATCCGACCGCCACTGAGCCAGCTGGCGGTGGAGTATCGGACAGAATTCCTGTACCAGGTTGCCGGTGCGTGCGCGCTCCGAATGCAGCATCACCGTTGCCGTATCGTTCAGCAGATGGACGCGTTCCTGTTCGTCAACCACCAGAATGCCGGACTGCAATCGCTGCACCACGTGCGCGTTGAGGCGGGCCAGATTGGCCAGATCGACGCCGCGCTGAGCCGCCAGGGCCTCGATGTCGCGGATACGTCTTGCCAGCAGATGGGCTATGGTGGCGGTCGTGAACAGGGCAACACCGAGCAAACCGGCACGGGTGAAGTCCGTGCTGCCGGTTGTGGCCGATTGCAGCGCGGAAACGCTGAACTCCACCAGCATGACCAACGTGGCGACGGCGGCAAAGAAGTAGGCGAATTTACCCGGCAGCAGCAGGGCGCCGGCCGCGACCGCCAGCACCAGCAGAATTCCCAGGCCACTTCCGAGCCCCCCGCCGGCATGCATCAGCAGGGCAATGGCGACGATGTCGACCAGGATCTGACCGAACACCTGCAGTTTGTAGCCCGGTTGACGCAATCGCGCCAGGAAACCCGCGGCCAGGGCGAAAACCAGGTAGATGAGGCTGGTGGCGCCGTACAACCAGGGTGCCTGCGCACCCAATCCCTTACCCAGCGGCAGCAGGAAGAACAGCGCCGCCAGCAAACCCGCCAGCGTCAGTCGATAGAGTGTCAGGAACTCCAGCGGCTTCCAGGTCAGCGATGCCTCGCGTTCGGCATCCAGGGCTGGCTGCAAATCGGTGTGTGTGCTTGAGACCATCCGCTTAACCGCGCCGGTGCGGGTTATGAGCGGGGATGACGCAGGCTGAGGCCAATTCGGGTTGTCTAGTCATGGGTATCCGCGCGCCGGTGTGCGTC
>JBFEJM010000113.1:0-7004 GCA_041553175.1 Gammaproteobacteria bacterium
CGCTCCATCACCGGCACCAACAAACGCCCGCTGAAGTCCCTGGCCGATATGATCAAGGGCAAGCAGGGTCGCTTCCGTGAGAATCTGCTCGGCACTCGCGTCGACTATTCGGGTCGTTCCGTCATCGTGGTCGGCCCGACTCTGCGTCTGCATCAGTGCGGTCTGCCCAAGCGCATGGCGCTGGAACTGTTCAAGCCGTTCATCTTCTCCAAGCTGCAGCGGCGCGGTCTGGCCACCACCATCAAGGCGGCCAAGAAACTGGTCGAGCGTGAAGGCGGCGAGGTGTGGGATATCCTCGAAGAGGTCATTCGCGAACATCCGGTGCTGCTCAACCGCGCACCGACCCTGCATCGTCTCGGCATTCAGGCATTCGAGCCGGTGCTGATCGAAGGCAAGGCCATTCAGCTGCATCCGCTGGTCTGCGCCGCCTTCAATGCCGACTTCGACGGTGACCAGATGGCGGTGCACGTGCCGCTGTCGCTGGAAGCCCAGCTGGAAGCGCGCGCACTGATGATGTCGACCAACAACATCCTGTCGCCCGCCAACGGCGAGCCGATCATCGTGCCGTCGCAGGACGTCGTTCTCGGTCTGTATTACATGACCCGCCAGCGCGTGAATGCCAAGGGCGAAGGCATGGCGTTTGCCGATCTCAACGAAGTGCACCGTGCGTATGACAACCGCGTCGTCGAACTGCATGCGACCATCAAGGTGCGTGTCACCGAGAACGTACTCGATGACAAGGGCGAGATGCATACGGCGACCAAGCGTGTTGATACGACCGTGGGTCGGGCGCTGCTGTTCGAAATTCTCCCGGCCGGTCTGCCGTTCGAACTGGTCAACCGCGATATGACCAAGAAGGCCATTTCCGGTCTGATCAATGCCTGCTATCGCCGCGTCGGTCTGAAAGAGACGGTGATCTTCGCCGATCAGCTGATGTACACCGGTTTCGCCTACGCCACTCGCGCCGCGGTGTCGTTCGGCGCGAATGACATGGTCATCCCCGGCGAGAAGGCCGGCATCCTGAGCCGTGCCGAGGCCGAAGTGAAGGAGATCGAGAACCAATACGTTTCCGGTCTGGTCACCAATGGCGAGCGCTACAACAAGGTGGTGGATATCTGGTCGCGCACCAATGATCAGGTTGCCAAGGCCATGATGGAGAAGCTCGGCACCGACGTGGTCAAGGACCGCGACGGCAAGGATGTGAAGCAACCGTCATTCAACTCCATTTATATGATGGCCGATTCCGGTGCCCGTGGTAGTGCCGCGCAGATCCGTCAGCTGGCCGGCATGCGCGGCCTGATGGCCAAGCCGGACGGCTCCATTATCGAGACGCCCATTACGGCGAACTTCCGCGAAGGTCTGGACGTTCTGCAGTACTTCATCTCGACCCACGGTGCTCGTAAGGGTCTCGCCGATACGGCCTTGAAGACGGCCAACTCGGGTTACCTGACCCGCCGTCTGGTCGATGTGGCGCAGGACCTGGTGGTCACCACCGTGGACTGCGGTACCGATCAGGGGCTGCTGATGACGCCGATCGTCGAAGGTGGTGACGTGGTCGAGCCGTTGCGTGAACGTGTTCTGGGTCGCGTTGTGGCGCAGGATACCTACGTACCGGGCACCGACGACCTCGCCGTTGCCGCCGGCACCTTGCTGGATGAAAAATGGGTCGACAAACTCGAAACCCTGGGCGTCGATGAAATCCGCGTGCGTTCGGCCATTACCTGCGAGACCCGCTATGGTGTCTGCGCGCAGTGTTACGGTCGCGACCTTGCGCGTGGTCATCGCGTCAACATCGGCGAGTCGGTGGGTGTGATTGCCGCTCAGTCGATCGGCGAGCCGGGCACGCAGCTCACCATGCGCACCTTCCACATCGGTGGTGCCGCCAGCCGTGCTGCAACCATCAACAGCGTCGACGTCAAGTCGAACGGCAGCATCCGCCTGCACAACGTCAAGACGGTAAGCAACCGCGACGGCAATCTGGTCGCGGTGTCGCGTTCGGGTGAAATCGGCGTGGTCGACCTGAACGGCCGCGAGCGCGAACGCTACAAAGTGCCATATGGCGCGGTTATCTCCGCCAATGACGGCGATGCCTGCGAGGCCGGTCAGACGGTCGCCAACTGGGATCCGCATACCCATCCGATTGTCACCGAGGTGGCGGGTCGCGTGCGCTTCAGTGATTTCGTCGAGGGCGTAACGGTCAACCGGACGATAGACGAAATCACCGGTCTGTCCAGTCTTGTCATCAGCGATCCGAAGCAGCGCGGCAGCAGCGGCAAGGATATGCGCCCGATGGTCAAGCTGATTGACGAGAAGGGCGACGAGCTTAAGATCGCGGGTACCGAAATGCCGGCGCATTACTTCCTGCCGACCGGTGCGATTGTCGGTCTGGAAGACGGATCCAAGGTGGAAGTCGGTGACGTTGTCGCCCGTATTCCGCAGGAGTCCTCCAAGACCCGTGACATCACCGGTGGTCTGCCGCGCGTCGCGGATCTGTTCGAGGCACGCAAGCCGAAGGACCCGGCCATCCTGGCGGAGATCACGGGTACTGTCAGTTTCGGCAAGGACACCAAGGGCAAGCAGCGCCTGGTCATCACCGATCCCGAGGGCAACCAGCACGAAGAGCTGATTCCGAAATGGCGTCATGTGACGGTGTTCGAGAACGAGCATGTGGAGCGCGGCGAGACCGTGGTCGACGGCGAGCCGAATGCCCACGATATCCTGCGTCTGCTGGGTATGACCGTCATGGCCGAGTACCAGGTCAAGGAAATTCAGGACGTCTACCGCCTGCAGGGTGTGAAGATCAACGACAAGCACATCGAGGTGATCATTCGCCAGATGCTGCGCAAGGTTGAGATCACCAGTGCCGGCGATACCCGCTTCCTGAAAGGCGAACAGGCTGAAAAACCACGCGTTTTGGAAGAGAACGAGCGGGTGGTGGCCAAGGGTGGCAATCCCGCTCTGTTCGAACCGATGCTGCTCGGTATCACCAAGGCCTCGCTGGCAACCGAGTCGTTCATTTCGGCGGCCTCGTTCCAGGAAACCACCCGCGTCCTCACCGAGGCGGCGGTTCGGGGGCTGCGCGACGACCTGCGCGGCCTGAAGGAGAACGTCATCGTCGGCCGGTTGATCCCGGCGGGTACCGGTCAGGCCTATCACGCCGATCGCCGCCGCAAGCGTCAGCCGGAAGAATTGGTGTTCGCGCCGCGTGAAGGCACGAGCAGCGAACAAGTGGCGGAATCCTGACGCTTTTGACAAAAGTCCGCTAGCCCGTTGAGCCGGGGTTGGTTTAGCGCTTGACAGGGTTTTGGGGGCTCTCTACAATTGCGCCTCTTTACGACAGGCCGGGTAAATAAACCGGCCTGTCGTTTGTTTTCAGGTCGTTCGAAATTCCGATGGATTTCAAGACGTAAGGCGAGTTTTTCATGGCAACAGTCAATCAGTTAGTGCGTAAGCCGCGCAAGCGCAAAATCGAAAAGAGCACCGTGCCTGCGCTCGAGGCCTCTCCGCAGAAGCGTGGTGTCTGCACGCGCGTCTATACGACGACACCGAAAAAACCGAACTCCGCGTTGCGTAAGGTCGCGCGTGTACGTTTGACCAATGGTTTTGAGGTCTCCTCATATATTGGTGGCGAAGGCCACAACCTGCAGGAACACTCGGTGGTGCTGATTCGTGGCGGCCGTGTGAAAGATCTGCCAGGTGTGCGCTATCACACCGTGCGCGGCAGTCTCGACGCATCGGGTGTTGATAAGCGTCGTCAAGGCCGTTCCAAGTACGGTGCCAAGCGTCCGAAAGCGTAATCGCTTCGGGCAGATAGAATTAAATCGGTTGCAACGAACAGGAATGTAACGCGATGTCGAGAAGAAAAGCTGCTGAGCGTCGAGAGATTCTGCCGGACCCCAAGTACGGCAACGAGATGCTCGCGAAATTCGTGAATATGATGATGGAGTCCGGCAAGAAGTCGGTCGCCGAGAAGATCGTTTACGGTGCGCTGGACAATGTTTCGGCAAAAGGTAACAGCGATCCGCTGGAAGTGCTGAACAAGGCGCTGGAAAACATTCGCCCGATGGTCGAAGTGAAGTCGCGTCGCGTCGGCGGTGCCACCTATCAGGTGCCGGTCGAAGTGCGCTCCGTTCGTCGTACCACATTGGCAATGCGTTGGATGCTGGACGCCGCGAACAGCCGTGGCGAGAAGTCCATGGCCGGTCGCCTGGCGGGTGAAATCATGGACGCCGCTGAAAGCCGCGGTGCCGCTGTCAAGAAGCGTGAAGACACCCACCGTATGGCCGAAGCCAACAAGGCCTTCGCGCACTACCGCTGGTAAGTATTGAGAGGATTCAGCCGTGCCCCGTACCACACCTATTGAGCGCTACCGTAACATCGGTATATCCGCGCATATCGACGCCGGTAAGACGACGACTACCGAGCGCGTCCTGTTCTATACGGGTGTCAGCCACAAGATCGGCGAAGTGCACGACGGCGCGGCGACCATGGACTGGATGGAGCAGGAGCAGGAGCGCGGTATCACCATCACCTCCGCGGCGACCACCTGCTTCTGGAGTGGCATGGGGCAGCAGTTCAAAGAGCATCGTATCAACATTATTGATACGCCTGGACACGTGGACTTCACCATCGAAGTCGAGCGTTCCATGCGCGTGCTGGACGGTGCCTGCATGTTGTACTGTGCGGTCGGTGGCGTGCAGCCGCAGTCCGAGACGGTGTGGCGTCAGGCGACCAAGTACGGCGTGCCGCGTATGGCATTCGTCAACAAGATGGATCGTGCCGGTGCCGACTTCTTCAAGGTCGTGAAGCAGATGAAAGAGCGTCTGCGCGCGAATGCGGTTCCGATTCAGATTCCGATCGGCGCCGAAGAGAATTTCAAGGGCGTCGTCGACCTGGTCAAGATGAAGGCCATCCTCTGGAGTGAAGAGGACATGGGCGTCAGCTTCGACTACGTGGATATCCCGGCCGAACTGGCCGAGACCGCCGCCGAATGGCGCGAGAAGCTGGTCGAAGCCGCTGCCGAGGCCGACGAAGACCTGATGAACAAGTACCTCGAAGAGGGTGAGCTCTCCGAGGCGGAAATCAAGTCTGCCATTCGCAAGCGCACCATCGCGCTGGAAATCTTCCCGATGCTGTGCGGTTCGGCGTTCAAGAACAAGGGTGTGCAGGCCATGCTCGACGCCGTTATCGAATACCTGCCGGCGCCGACCGAAGTGCCGGCCATCAAGGGCATCGATTCCGACAGCGGCGAGCCGATCGAACGTCACGCCAGCGATGAAGAGCCGTTTGCTGGTCTGGCGTTCAAGATCATGACCGACCCCTTCGTCGGCACCCTGACCTTCGTGCGCTGCTACTCGGGCGTGCTGAAGTCGGGCGACAGCGTGCGCAATTCGACCAGCGGCAACAAAGAGCGCATCGGCCGTATCCTGCAGATGCATGCCAATAACCGCGAAGAGCTTAAAGAGATTCGCGCGGGCGACATCGCCGCCTTCGTCGGTCTGAAAGATATCGTCTCCGGCACGACATTGTCGTCGCTGGACAGCTCGGTGCAGCTGGAAAAGATGGAATTCCCGGATCCGGTTATCTCGGTTGCTGTAGAGCCGAAGACCAAAACCGACCAGGAAAAGATGGGTCTGGCGCTGCAGAAGCTGGCGCAGGAGGATCCGTCCTTCCGTGTCCGCACCGACGAAGAGTCCGGTCAGACCATCATTTCCGGTATGGGCGAGCTGCATCTGGAAATTCTGGTCGACCGCATGAAGCGCGAGTTCAAGGTCGAGGCCAATGTCGGTGCGCCGCAGGTGGCCTACCGCGAGACCATTCGCAAGAGTGTCGAGCAGGAAGGCAAGTTCGTGCGTCAGTCCGGTGGTCGCGGTCAGTACGGTCACGTCTGGCTCAAGCTGGAGCCGCAGGAGCCGGGTACCGGTTACGAATTCGTCAACGCCATCGTCGGCGGCGTGGTTCCGCGCGAGTACATTCCGGCCGTGGACAAGGGTATCCAGGAACAGTTGCAGAACGGTGTCATCGCCGGCTACCCGGTGGTCGACGTCAAGGTCACGCTGTTCGACGGTTCCTACCACGACGTGGACTCGAACGAAATGGCGTTCAAGATCGCCGGTTCCATGGGCTTCAAAGAGGGCGCGCAGAAAGCCAGCCCGGCGCTGCTCGAGCCGATCATGGCGGTCGAAGTCGAGACCCCGGAAGAATACATGGGTGACGTCATGGGCGACCTGAACCGTCGTCGCGGCATCATCCTGGGCATGGAAGACAACGCGGGCGTCAAGCTGCTCAAGGCCGAAGTGCCGTTGTCGGAGATGTTCGGTTACTCCACCTCGTTGCGTTCGCAGACCCAGGGTCGCGCGACCTACACAATGGAGTTCAAGAAATACATGGAGGCCCCGTCGAATGTCGCCGAGGCCGTCATCAAGAAAGCGTCTTAACAGATTACTGGCACTCATCAGAACCGTTATAGAGGTAGGCAGCCGTGTCCAAGGAAAAATTTGAGCGTAAAAAGCCGCATGTGAATGTAGGAACGATTGGTCACGTTGACCATGGCAAGACGACATTGACGGCGGCGCTGACGGTGGTTCAGTCGAAGAAGTTTGGTGGTGAGTCGAAGGCTTACGACCAGATTGACGCGGCGCCGGAAGAGAAGGCGCGCGGCATCACGATTTCGACCGCTCACGTCGAGTACGAATCGGACAACCGCCACTATGCGCACGTGGACTGCCCCGGACACGCGGACTATGTGAAGAACATGATCACGGGTGCGGCGCAGATGGACGGCGCGATTCTGGTGTGTTCGGCGGCGGACGGCCCGATGCCGCAGACGCGCGAGCACATTCTGCTGGCACGCCAGTGGGTGTTCCGTACATCGTGGTGTACATGAACAAGGCGGACATGGTTGACGACGCCGAGCTGCTGGAACTGGTCGAGATGGAAGTGCGCGACCTGCTGTCGAGCTATGACTTTCCGGGTGATGACACCCCGATCATCGTGGGTTCGGC
>JBFEJM010000114.1:0-6990 GCA_041553175.1 Gammaproteobacteria bacterium
CTGGGTGTCCGGGTCGATCAGCGCGTCACCGGGCTTGAAGATACTGTAACGACCGGTCGAGGTATCCGTTATTCCGCGGACATAGATACGGTCTCCGGCGCCGGTTACAAGATGTTCGTCCGCGCTTTCAACCACATAGGGTGCGCTCTCAAGTTCGTTTTCGCCGACCACGAGAGGTTGGGTCAGGAACTGCTTGATGGCGTCGATCGGTATCGTCGGGATGGCGCGGTCGATGCGCTCCTCGCGCGCATAAGGCGACAATTTGACTGTCTGCCGGCCGCGGCTGACGCGAAGCTGAGGTTTTCCATCGATATAGACCAGGTTGATCACATCACCCGGGTAAATCAAATGGGGATTCTCGATCTGCGGATTGACGTACCAGACTTCTGGCCACAACCAGGCGTCGCGCAGAAAACGTTCGGAGATGTCCCAGAGCGTGTCGCCCTTGACGACGACGTGACGGTCAGGATGGTTTGGATTTAGCGCGATATCGTCGGCAACGGCCGGAGCGGTAACTAGCGCGGCGAAAACCAGTCCAAGGAATTTGTTGGCCATATGCGTCCCTTTGCAGCTGTTGTTGTCTGGCCGGCCGCGGTTTGCCGAGGGCGTGGTGAATGCCTAAAACCCTCGTCCTGCCGCAGTCTAGCCTAAAAACCCTATCCCAGAAAGTGTGGAATGTCTGGCTTGAATTCCATTATTATCGCAACGTTAGCGATTTTACTTTAGCAATATATGTATACACTTGAAAAGCATTTGTGAACGAACGCACATGGCGAAGCTCGAAATACTCCATTTCCCTGATCCGCGGCTCCGAACCAAGGCCCAGCCGGTCGAGGTCGTTGACAGCGAAATCGGTCAGCTGGTCGACGACATGTTCGAAACGATGTATGCCGCCCCGGGCATAGGGCTTGCCGCAACCCAGGTCAATGTGCACCGCCGGGTATTGGTGGTCGATATCAGTGAAGAAAAGGACCAGCCGCTGGTTTTCATCAATCCCGAGATACTAGATCGGCAGGGCACCGAAGAAATGGAGGAGGGCTGCCTGTCGGTGCCGGGGTTCTACGAGAAGGTCACCCGTGCCGAGCAGGTAAAGGTGCGCGCCCTCGACCGCCAGGGCAACAGTTTTGAAATCGAGGCAGATGGCCTGCTTGCCGTCTGTGTCCAACATGAAATCGATCATCTCGACGGCAAATTGTTCGTTGATTATGTTTCAAACCTGAAACGTCAGCGGATCCGCAAGAAGCTCGAAAAATCCCGCCGACTCGGCGAGCATGAGCCTGCGGCCAGCGAATCTCATGGCGAAACCGTGATCTGAGTGCTTCAGATCGGGGCCGAGGTTCGAGTGGCCCACCGTTATCCTTTATTCCAGCATATTTTCAGCATAAACCCGGCCCCAGCACTGTGATTGCCGTCGGCGGTGGGTACAATGCGCTGCATTGCCGATCGGGCCCTGGTCCTGTTAAAGGAATGCGTCAGATGAGGATTGTCTTCGCGGGTACGCCCGAGTTCGCTGTACCCACGCTTCGGGCCTTGTTGAACAGCGCTCACGACGTGGTCGCCGTCTACACCCAGCCCGATCGGCCAGCCGGCCGTGGGCGCAAGCTCCGCGCCAGCCCGGTCAAGGCGCTGGCGCTGGAGCATGGCATCGCGGTCGAGCAACCGGCCACTCTGAAGACCCCTGAATCACAGGCCCAATTGGCGCAGTATCGGCCTGATCTGCTGGTCGTCGTCGCCTATGGGTTGATTCTGCCGCAGGCGGTGCTGGATCTTCCCACTCACGGCTGCGTGAATGTCCATGCCTCACTGTTGCCGCGCTGGCGCGGCGCGGCACCAATTCAACGGGCGATCCTGGCCGGTGACAATCAGACCGGCGTAACCCTGATGCGCATGGAGGCCGGTCTGGATACCGGTCCGATGCTGGCGACGGCGGCTTGTCCTGTCGGTCCCGAGGATACCGCAGCGGATCTGCATGACAGGCTGGCCACGCTCGGAGGTGAACTCCTGGCCGAGCATCTCGATGCAATCCTGGAAGACAGGCTGGCGGGCGAGATTCAGAACGATGCCTCGGCAACTTATGCGGCCAAGCTGGACAAGGCGGAGGCGGAAATTGATTGGTCGCTTCCCGCAGAACATCTGCTGCGGCAGGTGAATGCGCTCAATCCCTGGCCCGTGGCCCAGACCGGTTTCCGCAACCAGGCATTGCGCATCTGGCGTGCCCGGATTGTATCCGGCAGCGGTACCCCGGGAACGGTATTACGCGCAAGTCGGGATGGTGTGGACGTTGCCTGTGGCAGTGGTTGCCTGCGTTTGCTTGAAGTGCAGTTGCCGGGTGGCAGGCGCATCAGTGGCGCCGATTTCGCTAACAGCCAAACGCCGACCGGTGTAGCGCTGACACCATCGACTGATCGTTAAGGCGATCGGATCAATGTCTTCTGAAACCATAGCGGCACGTATCCTTGCGGGCAGAGCCGTGCATGCGGTTCTCAGTGAGGGCCGCTCACTCAGTCATGTCATGCCCGGACTGCTGCAGCAAGCGGCGCCCGCCGACAAAGGTCTGACGCAGGAACTGGCGTATGGCGTGCTGCGTTGGCGCTGGCGTCTTGACGCGATCGCAAAGCAATTACTTGCCCGTCCGCTCAAAGCCAAGGATCAGGACATCGTCGCGCTGTTACTGGTGGGTTTGTATCAGTTGGCGTATACGGCGGTGGCACCCCATGCAGCCGTGCATGCGACGGTAGAAGCAGTGCGCGGTACCGGGAAACGGTGGGCGGTGCCGGTGGTCAATGCGGTATTAAGGGCCTATCAGCGCCGTCGAGCGGAGTTGGACGGCAAGGCCGACGGGAGTCTGGAGGGTCGTTTCGCGCATCCGCAATGGCTGGTGGAGCGTGTACGCAAAGATTGGCCGGATCATTGGGAGCAGGTTTTGCGCGCCAACAATGAACGACCGCCGTTTGTATTGCGTGTCAATCGTCGCAAGATAGACCGTGAACGTTATCGGCAGCATCTCGATCTGTCCGGTATCCCCTCTGAGCTCACGCCCTTTGCACCGGATGGGCTGTATCTGCCGCAACCAGCGCCGGTCGACCAGCTTCCCGGATTCGAGCAAGGTGAGGTCTCGGTGCAGGATGCCGCAGCGCAATTGGCGGCGGAACTGCTCGATGTGCAGGCCGGCATGCGGGTGCTGGACGCCTGCGCGGCGCCGGGCGGGAAGACCGCCCATCTGCTGGAGCGTTACCCGGCTGTTAAAGAACTGGTCGCGCTGGACAGCGATGCGGTTCGCGTCGAGCGGATCCATGAGAATCTGCAGCGGTTGGGGCTCACAGCGACGGTGCTGGTTGGCGATGCGGCTGCCCCGGGTGGCTGGTATGACGGCCGCTGTTTCGAACGCATTCTGCTCGATGCGCCCTGTTCGGCGACCGGGGTTATCCGCCGCCATCCGGATATCAAGTCACTGCGTCACGCGGATGATATCGCTGCGCTGGCGAACGTGCAGGCGCGGATTCTGGATGCGGTGTGGCCCTTGCTGGCGCCTGGCGGTATGCTGTTGTATGCGACCTGCTCCATCCTGCGGCAGGAAAATACAGAACAGGTCGCGGGTTTTCTGAAACGCCACACCGATGCACAGGAACGGGTGTTGGACTCTGGTTGGGGAGTGGGTTGTCTGCACGGCCGCCAGATTCTGCCCGGGGCGGCGGATCCGCTCGCGCGAGATGCAGGGATGGACGGTTTTTTCTACGCTTGTCTGAACAAGCGCATTGAGGGCTATTGATAGCATGCAAGGAGGGTGTCTGGCGGGTCGCCGCCATCGCGCCACCGCCTGGCTTTTGCTGGTCGGCTGGGTATGTCTGTGTCTGCCCCTGACGGGCAGTGCGGCCGACTCCTTTTTTGCTGTCCGTGACGCCCGTACCCACCTCAGTCAGGGTGTCTATTTACTGGATGCCAACATCGATTTCGAGTTCAGCGCCGAGGCGCTGGATGCGTTGCACAGCGGTGTGCCGTTGGTACTCAAAATCCAGATCCGGGTTGAGCAGGGTCGCGAATGGCTTTGGAGTCTGACCGTGGCGGAGCTGAGTCAGCGCTACCGCTTGCAGTTTCATGCACTGTCGGATCGCTATGTCGTTCAGAACCTGAACACGGGTACCCGCCAGAGCTTCGCGGATCTGGAAGATGCCCTCTATGCGTTGGGCTCGGTCCGGGAATTCCCGATGCTTGATCGCCGTCTGCTGGATGCCGAGAAAGACTACATGGCTGGTCTGCGCGCAGTACTGGATGTCGAGGAACTGCCGACGCCGATGCGTTTGTGGGCATATGTCTCCGATCAATGGCGACTGGACAGCGAGTGGTACCAATGGCAGCTACGGCCGTAAAACGCTACGGTCGCGGCGTATGGCCGATGCTGGCGCTGTTCCTGCTGTTGCTGGTTTCGCTGTCGTTCATGAGCGATGCCACCCACAACTCGGAGCAATTCGGCCGGTTGTATTCCCTTTTATTGCTTACCAACGCACTTGGGTTGGTCGTGCTGACCGTGATGATCGGCGCCAACCTGTACTGGTTGCTGGTGCAGTATCGCAAGCGCGCTGCGGGTTCCCGCCTGACCTCGCGGCTGGTGCTGATGTTCGTGGTGCTGTCGGTGTTGCCGGTATCCATTGTGTATTACTTCTCGCTGCAGTTCCTGCAACGCGGTATCGACACCTGGTTCAATGTTCAAGTCGAGTTGTCGCTGGAAGACGCGATGGATCTGAGTCGTTCGGCATTCGATGTTCGATTGCGGGACCTGTTGCATCAGACCCAGCGGTTAGCGGACGATCTGACCGAAGTGCCGTCCCCGCTGGCACCGTTGAGCCTGTTTGACTTGCGGGTGAAGTCGGGTGCCACCGAGCTTACCCTGATTGGCGCCAACGGCCGTATCATCGCCTCAAGCAGCCTGGAGGCAACCTCCATCATCCCGAACAGACC
This sequence comes from Gammaproteobacteria bacterium, assembly GCA_041553175.1. Lineage (GTDB taxonomy): Bacteria > Pseudomonadota > Gammaproteobacteria > Thiohalobacterales > Thiohalobacteraceae > JAHJQQ01. The sequence goes on from JBFEJM010000114.1 coordinate 4,957, forward strand.
GTCCGATGCGGTATTACTCCAATTGCGTCAGGGCCAGTCGTATGTGGGGCTCGATCCGGTCGGCGATGAGCTGCATATACGCGCCGTGGTGCCGGTCCCGTCCGGTGGACCCGGTGCGGAGTCGCGGATACTGCAGGCGCTATACAGCGTGCCCGAGCGCCTGAACGCCAAGGCCGAGCGGGTGCAGGGTGCATATGCCCGCTACAAGGAACTCGCTTATCTGCGCGTCCCGCTCAAACACAGTTATACCCTCACGTTGTCTTTGGTACTGCTGCTCAGTCTGTTGTCGGCCGTATGGGCCGCGTTCTACTCTGCGCGTCGGCTGGTTGCGCCCGTCCGCGATCTGGCGGAAGGTACGCGCGCGGTCGCTGATGGCGACTACAGCCATCAGCTGCCGGTGACCGCCCAGGACGAATTGGGCTTTCTGGTGCAGTCATTCAATGTCATGACGCGCCGGCTGGCGTATGCGCGTGACGAAGCGAGTCGCAGCCAGCAGCAGGTGGAGGGACAACGGACCTATCTGGAGGCGCTGCTGGCCAATCTGTCCTCGGCCGTGATCAGCCTCTCGCCCGAATTGCACCTGCGCACGGTGAATGATGCCGCCGGTCGTATTCTCGGTATTCCATTGCAGGACTTTGGCGGCATTGCCCTTGAGAGGCTGGCTGAGCAACACAGTTTTCTCTCGCCCCTGGTGAATGCCGTACTCGAACATCGCCGGGACGCCGACGAAACCTGGACGGAAGAGCTGATCCTGTTCGGAAGTCGCGGCCGTCAAGTGCTGATCTGCCGCGCGGCGACACTCCCCGGTGATGGAATTCACCAGGGCGGTCTCGTGCTGGTGCTGGATGACATCACGGCGCAGATCCAGGCTCAGCGCGATGCCGCCTGGGGTGAAGTGGCGCGCCGGTTGGCGCATGAGATCAAGAACCCCCTGACGCCCATACAGTTGTCCGCGGAGCGACTGCGCCGCAAGTTCCTCTCGCGGATGGATAGCGAAGATGCGGAGATCCTCGATCGTTCCACCCACACCATCGTGCAACAGGTCGAAGCCATGAAGGAGATGGTGAATGCGTTTTCCGAATATGCCCGGGCGCCTCAGATCGAGCTGACCCAGGTCGATCTGAACCGGCTCGTGCGGGAAGTGCTCGATCTATATCGCGGCGCCCACAGCAGTCAGCGGGTAAAATCCGACCTGGACCCGAGCAATCCCCTGATCGAGGCCGATGCAGGACGTCTGCGCCAGTTGCTGCACAATCTGATCAAGAATGCCCAGGAAGCCGTCTCCGGACGCGCCGGCGACGCGATGATTCGTGTGAGTACACGGCTTGGGAGTGAGGGCGGTCATGACTATGTGGAACTCTGCGTGGCGGACAATGGTCCAGGTTTTGACGCCAATGTTCTGGAGCAGTTGTTCGAGCCTTACGTGACCACGAAACCGAAGGGCACCGGTCTTGGACTCGCCATCGTCAAGAAGATCGTCGAGGAGCATGGCGGAATGATCCAGGCGAAGAACAGTGTCGACGGTGGTGCCCAGGTACGCATTCGGCTGCTGGCGACGGCCATGCCCAAGAAGGTCGAAACGCCGGGCGCGCGAAACGCGGCCCATTAGGGTTTATACTCGGGCCGGCGCGGTGACAGCGCCGTGATATCCACAACCAGATCAAACACTCTATGGCGGCTGCTTATATTTTAGTGGTGGATGACGAGCCCGACATCCGCACGCTGGTGCAAGAGATCCTCGAGGAAGAGGGCTACGAGGTTGGCGTGGCCGAGGACGGCGAGGCTGCGCGCCGCGCCAGACGCGAACGGCGTCCTGACCTGATCCTGCTGGATATCTGGATGCAGGATGTTGACGGTATCACGCTGTTGCGGGAGTGGAGCGAGGGCGGCGCATTGCCTTGTCCTGTCATCGTCATGTCCGGCCACGGAACAGTGGAGACAGCGGTCGAAGCGACCCGGCTCGGGGCCTACGATTTCATTGAGAAACCCATTTCGCTTGCCAAGCTCCTGCTGACGGTCGAGCGCGCCCTGGAA
>JBFEJM010000115.1:0-6990 GCA_041553175.1 Gammaproteobacteria bacterium
GCCCTGCTTGACCGCGCGGTCGCCACGGGCCGCTGTCAGATCCGGCCGCACAGTAAAGTGCATCGACTCATCAGCGATCGCTCCGGCAAGGTAACCGCGGCGGAGTATTTCGCTGCCGACGGCGGCAGGCAAAAGGTGACTGCCAAGCGCTACGTGGTGGCCTGTCAGGCTATCGAGACGGCACGGCTGCTGTTGTATTCCACCGGTCCGAAACATCCTCAAGGCCTGGCCAACAACCGGGGACAGGTCGGCCGGAACCTGCTGTTCTCGGCCGGCGGATCGGGCACAGGTGATTTCCGTTACGCGGATTTCGATAACGCCATTGCTGCGGGTCTGAAGACCCGCGGACCCTTCGTCAATCGTCATCTGCAGGACTGGTATGTCATCGACGAACCGAAGCTCGGCGGCCGCATCAAAGGCGGTACCATCGAGCTGCTATTGCGCCATCCCAACGCTATCGGCAAGGCAATGTCGTTGAAGTGGGATGACGACGGTTATCTGGTGTGGGGGCAGGAACTGCAGCAGCAGTTGAAGGCCGTCTTCACCGAGGCCCAGTATCTTCGCTTTGAGGTGTTCAATGATTGGTTGCCGACCGACGACTGCTTCGTCAGTCTCGATTCGGCAACGCGGGATAAATGGGATACGCCGGTGGCGCGGGTGCGCATCGGCTATCACAAGCATGATCTGAAAGTCGGGCACTACCTGGCCGATCAGGCCGAGACCGTACTCAGGGCAATGGGGGCGGCGAATATCCGTTCGAATGTCAGCGGCTCACCGCCACAGAACCTCGTCGCCGGCGGCTGCCGCTTCGGAACCGATCCCGCGACCTCGGTGCTCGACGCCGATTGTCGCGCACACGATGTCGAGAATCTCTACGTTACCGACGGCAGCTTCATGCCCACCGGCGGCAGCGTTCCCTACACCTGGACTATTTATGCGAATTCATTCCGGGTTGCCGAACGGATCATCGCGTCGCTGTAACGACGCGAGGCGGAACGCTGGCAGGAATTATAATGCGTTGTTCTGGAGTGACTGCAGGCAGGCGATAATCTCCGCCGGCTCCAGTCGTTTGGTGTAATCGGTGTCGGCGAAGGCCAGGCGAATGAGGCCGTCGCGATCCAGCACATAGGTCGCGGCCATGGGCAGCTCGTAGCTCTCTTCGCCATTGTGCTCCGGAATATCGAAGCCGAAGTTGCGGTATATGGGGCGCAGCATCTCGGGCAGGGAGAACACCAGGCCGAAGGATGCCGCAACGCGATTGTTGACGTCACTCAGAACGTCGAAGTCGAGTTCAAAGGTATCGGCGGTGGCGCTGGACTTGGTCTGCGTCTGTGGTGAGATCGCCAGCAGATGTGCGCCCGCCGCGCGGATCTCCGGCAACGCCTGCTGCAGTGCTTTCAGTTCCAGGCTGCAATAGGGGCACCACATGCCGCGGAAGAATGAGAGCACCACCGGTCCGCGCTTCAGTGTCTCGAAAAGGTTGATCGGCTTGCCCTGCTGATTGGGCAGCGTGAAATCCAGCGGCCGCATGCCGACCCGCAGACACTCCTCGGCGACACCCGAGTTGGATAATTCCTCCATTGCCTTGCGCATGACGCCCTGAACTTCGCCGGGAATCTCACGCGCGAATTTGCCCAGCATATGATTGAGTTCGGCCTGCAGGCTGGCGAGCCCCTGTCCGGCATGGGCGCTCAGGTGCGTCTGTGTGCGTGGGTCGATGCTCATAGTATTGGCCCTTAAACTATGGGAAAGGGGGAGTTCCGGGTTGGCGGGCACTATAACTCCCTCCGCCCGCGATTGCACAGACACCGGCCCAGCCGCGCCTATAACTGCTGGTAAGATGTAGTAACATGCGCTGGTGTCTCAATTGTTTAGACTGTGATCCCGAGCAGAGCCATGCTGAATATCCTGGAGTCACCCCCGGCCGAATTACTTACTGCGGAGGCCGTCGATCTGCAGCGCCTCCTGGGCGGCCCGACGCTGTTGCATCTGCCCGGTCGGCGTCCCGATCCGCTGTTCGTGTCGGTGCTGCTGCACGGCAATGAAGATACCGGTTACTACGCTATTCGAAATCTGCTGCGGCGCTACCAGGATCAGGGGCTGCCGCGCGCACTCAGTATATTCTTCGGTAACGTCGCTGCGGCAGAGCAGGGGCAGCGGTTGCTGGAGGGACAGCCCGACTACAATCGTGTCTGGCCCGGTGCGGACAACACCGATACGCCCGAGTACGCGATGATGCAGCGGGTGGTGCAGGAGATGAAGCAGCGCAAGGTCTTTGCCAGCATCGATGTGCACAACAATACCGGCGTCAATCCGCATTATGGCTGCGTCAATCATGTGGATCACCGTTATCTGCACCTCGCCACCTTGTTTTCGCGCACCGTAGTGTATTTCACCCGGCCGCGCGGTGTGCAGTCGCTGGCATTCTCCAAGCTTTGTCCATCAGTGACGGTGGAATGCGGTCAGCCCGGGCTGCCGCATGGCGTGGAGCATGCGCAGGAATTCATCGAGGCCTGTCTGCATCTGGCGGAGATTCCGGTGCATCCGGTCGCGCCGCACGATGTCGATCTGTTTCATACCGTGGCCATTGTCAAAGTGCCTGAACGCATCAGCTTCGGCTTCGACGACGTCGACCACGATATCCGTTTCCTGTCCGATCTCGATCACCTGAACTTCCGCGAGCTGCCGGCCGGTACGCGCATCGGCTGGACCCAGGGCAACGATGCCGTGCGTCTGGAGGCCTGGGACGAAATGGGCAAAGACATCAGTGAGCGTTTCTTCGTGCTCGATTCCGGTGAGATCCGTACCCGCCGGCCGGTGATGCCGTCCATGTTCACGCGTGATGAAAAAATCATCCGTCAGGATTGTCTTGGCTATCTGATGGAACGCTACGAACTGGTTGCCGCGGAAGGCTGAGACTCGATCATGCATCTTGCGGTGGCGATCAGTTCGCATGGGTTCGGTCATGGTGCACAGACCACAGCAGTGCTGGCCGCCCTGCGAAAAATACTGCCGGATCTCCATCTCACACTCCTGACCGGACTCCCGCGCGCGTTTCTGCAGGAACGCATCGGCGGCGATTTCGATCTGATCGACTGGCGTGGTGATTTCGGCATGCGCATGGTTTCGGCGCTGGAGGTCGATCTGACCGCAAGCGCGGCGGATTATGCCGCGCTGCATGCCGACTGGCCGGCGCAGGTGCAGGACACCGCACGCCTGCTGGAGCGCATCAAGCCGGATCTGCTGCTGGCGAATATTCCCTATCTCGCGCTGGCCGCGGCAGCGACGGCGGGAATTCCATCGCTGGCACTGTGCTCGCTGAACTGGGCGAGCATCTATCAACACTATTTCATGGACCGTCCCGAGGCGCATATCGTCTTCGACGCCATGGTGGAGGCATACAACAGCGCCCGTTATTTCCTCTGTCCCACGCCGTCCATGACCATGCCCGAGCTGGATAACGTGCGGAACATCGGTCCCCTGGCCGGATTGGGTCGGGACTGCCGCGCGGACCTGTGCGCGCAACTGGGCATTCCGGAGTCACGGCGCCTGATCATGATCGCGCCTGGCGGCATACCAGTGCAGTTTCCGCTGGAGGATTGGCCGATTGATCCGGAGCTGGTCTGGATCGTGCCGCATGCCTGGGATGTGGTGCGCGACGACATGCGGCCATTCGAAGGCCTGGGCCTGAGTTTTGTCGATGTGCTGGCGACGGTCGACGCTGTACTCGGCAAACTGGGTTACGGTACGGTCGCCGAATGTGCCTGCAATGGCACGCCCATGCTGTATATCCCACGACCGGACTGGCCGGAAGAGCCCTATCTGGCGGCGTGGCTGGAACGGCATGGGCGCTGCGCGCCGGTGACGCGCGCCGCCATCGCGACCGGTCACCTGCGCGGCACGCTGGAGTCGCTGTGGGCACAACCGGTGCCGTTGCCGCCACGCCCGAGCGGCGCCGAAGAGGCTGCGACCCTGATCGCGGATTCTATTCAGTCGGGCTGAATCCGGCTGGTTGCGATCTTTCCACCGAGTGCTTGGGTGTTTCCGCGCAGTACCCGCATAATCGTTCAACACCCCCCGTACAAGGAATGACTGTGACAACTGTCAGGCGTGATCCGGTGATCGATTTCCTGCGGGGGGTCTGCATTCTCTACATAGTCGGCTACTGGCATCTGGTGCCTTATACCCAGGCCTTCCCCGGGTATGCGACTTTCATTACAGAGGCCGTGAAGGATACGGCGCTCGGCATCTTTGTGTTCTGTTCCGGTTATCTGCTGGCAGTACGTGATGTAAGTCTGGCGCCGGTCGCGTTAGGGGCCTTCTACCGCCGCCGCGTGCTGCGTATCTACCCCCTTTATCTGCTGGCGTTGCTGCTGTTCGCCGCACTGGGGCTGGCGGGTTCCGCTGATATCCTTCAGGCCGCGCTGCTGATCTCGATGTTTTCGCCGCCGGCGCCCTATACGCTCTGGTTCATCACCATGATCATGGCCTTCTATCTGCTGGCGCCGTTTCTGATTCGAGCGGCGGAATCGCTCGGGTTGTTCGCGCTGGTGGTCATAAGCTTGATGGTATTGATCTATCTTTATCATTATCAGGTCACGGCGACCGATGTTCGCATGACCATGTTCCTGCCGGCCTTTGCATTCGGTGTGTTGTTCGCGCGTCAGGCGAGGGTGCAGTCGGTCCTGCGGGCGGGGCGATGGCTGCTGCTGATCGGGTTGGTGCCGGCCTATCTGCTGTTTGCGCAGCAGGTCGGTGCGACCTATGCGGCCGCGGTTGGCCGAATACCGCTGATCCTGGTGGGTACCGCAGTCGCGTTTCTGTTTGCCGGTCCGGTCGCACGGCTGGTGCATGCGCCGATCCTGTATTGGCTGAGTTATGCCAGCTTCGGTCTCTATCTGTTCCACCGCGTCGTGTTCAAGTTCGCGATCGATTTATATTTTCCCGCCGGCGGCTGGGAGCGCCTGCTTTATCTGCTTGGGCTTGTACTGCCGCTTGCCATTGTGCTGGCGTATGTTATTCAGAAGGCCTATGACCGAGTGCTGGATCGGTTGGAATCGAGGAGCGGATGATGACAGAACTGGGACATGTCGTTTTCTATGTGCGTGATCTCGAACGCTCGCTTGGGTTTTACGCGGATGTCGTCGGTCTCGAGGTGAAGGGACGCCTGTTCAACAACCGCGCGGTTCTGCTGTCCGGCGGACGCACCCATCATGAGCTGCTGCTGATTCAGGTCGGCGAGGCACCCGGTCCGCTCAAGGGACGGCGGATCGGTCTCTATCATGTCGGCTGGAAGGTCGGCGAGTCGCTGGATGCGCTGCGCGCCGCACGTGATCGCTGCAACGCGGCGGATTGGCCGATCCAGGGCATGTCGGACCACACCGTCAGTCAGAGCCTCTACCTGCAGGATCCCGATGGTAATGAGGTGGAACTGTTCGTCGACGATCCCGACATCGACTGGCGCCAGGATGCGAGTTGGATGGAGGCACCGGTCAAACCGCTGCTGCTGGACTGAGTCGGCGCCGTCGGTGGTCCTGCGGCCAACCGTCCCCGGCCATCATGCCGCCGTCGGGCGATTTCTGGACCATACTTCAGGGGTACGTTCCGAAAAGGGGTGGTGTGGCCCTGCGCGGCATCCGCCCCGGCGATGCGTCAAGGAGGAATTGCCATGTCCGCCATCTCACCCGTTATCTCCGACAGTGATTACCGCGACGCTATGGGGCAGTTGCTGGTGCTCTATACCCAGGTCGATCAGCTCATTATGGAAATCTGTGCCGAACGCATTGCGACCGCGCCCGATACCGAGGCCAGACTGGCGCTGGCCAAGCAGGTCGGCGATGAAAGCCGGCATGTACTGATTCAGCAGGACTGGATACAGCAGTTCGGTGTCGAGCCCGAGCCACTGATCACGGCACGACAACAGGAGGCGATTCGAACGCATTTTCGCGCACTGCCGTGGTTGGAATTTCTGGCCGACATGTATCTGTGTGTCGAGGCGCTGGGCAGTGAAGCGGTGGAGAAGATCGTGCCGCTGGCGGATCCCGGCACGCGCAAGTCGCTGCAGGTACCCTTGAGTGATGAACTGGAACATGTCGCCTTTGGCGTGGCGCGCCTGAAACAGGAGCTGGCGGCATTGTCGCCACAGGACCGGCGTTCATTTCTCGCCAGCATTCCGGAGCGCGTCGAAGCGCTCACGCGTGCCTTTCACGCCTTCGGTCTGAATGTGCCGGAATTGTTTGCCAGTGTCGGCGCGGACTATGACCGCCTGTGTATCGAGCTCGAGCTAAGGCAGGAGGAGTTGCTGGAGGAGCTGGCGGCCTGAATGCCGAATAGAATCGCTGTCATTTGAGTCGGCGCCATGTTCGTGCTCGCCGGTGGCGTTTATTCTGAACCTGCCCCGATAATGTGGGTCGATCATGAGCGCATTGAAATCCATTATCGCCGTTGTTCTGCTGTGCCTGGTCGCCCCGTTGGCGACTGCAGCCGAACTGTTTCCGGAATGTCAGGAGGAACCCTCCGCGCAGGATAAGCGGCATAGGGTGCTGGCAGTGAATCTCGCCGGTGTCGGTGTGGTGACGGCCTGGGGTGTGGCCAAGTGGGACTATTTTTCCAGGTCGCCCAGCACGACGTCCGAAGCCTGGTTCCGCAATAACACCCGTTCCGGCGGCGCGGACAAACTGGGTCATCTCTATACCAATTATGTGATGTCGCACGGTTTGTCCTATCTGTTCGAGCGCTGGTGCTTCGAGCGGCGGGAAGCGGCGCTGTACGGTGCCGTGTCCGCCTTCGCCATCACGGGCTACATGGAGCTGGGTGATTCCTTCAGTGACTTCGGGTTTTCCAAGGAGGATCTGATCGCCAATCTCGTCGGCAGTGTGCTCGGCTACTATATGTACGTCGATGGCGATCTGGCACGCAAGATCGATATCCGCTGGGAATACGGTCTGGAACCGGATGGCAAGGATTTCACCACCGACTACGAGAACTCGA
>JBFEJM010000116.1:0-6976 GCA_041553175.1 Gammaproteobacteria bacterium
ATGCGTTCGCGGTTCAGGGTTTTCTGAGCGCCAGATAGTCGCGATAGATACAGCGGTTCATGATCACCTCGATGCCGGCGGCCTGGGCGCGTTCGGCTTCGGCTTCGTTGATGACGCCGTCCTGCAGCCACAGCCGCGGCAAGTTCAAGGCGATGCAGGCATCCACGATGGGTGCGATTTCCCTGGGATTGCGAAAGACATTGACGAGATCGACCGGTTCGGGAACGGCATACAGATCCGCGTAAGCCTGTTCGCCCAGCACCCTGTCGACGGCGGGGCGCACCGGAATGATCCGATAACCGAATTCCTGCATCGCTTTCGCCACCTGATGGCTGGGGCGGTTCGGCCGCGGCGACAGGCCGACCACAGCAATCGTTTTTATTTCATCGAGCAGGACGCGAAGGCGTTCCAATGCGGGATTTTCAAACACCGTCATGCCTTGTCGCGCTGTCCTTGCACGATCAGGTGTCGGTCACCGGCTTCGGCGACCTGCAGCCAATCGATGTCCGCCTGCCGCAATTGCTTTTTCACCTCATCCGCCTGGTAGGCGGCGAACAGGGAGTTCTGGAAGTCCTGACGCAACACGGGTGGTTCGTCGGCCGCATAGGTTTCGACCAGGTCCGCGACCTGCTGTTGCGTTACGGGCCGCCGCAGATCCATGACGAACACGGGTGCGCCGGGCATCGCGTAGGTTTGTATGGCCTGCCATAGCACGCCGGGATCACGCAGGTGATGTAACAGGCTGTTGCAGATAATCGCGTCGTAATGCGCGCGCGGTGGCGTGGTGACTGGCAGGTAGGCTTCGAAGAGCTCGATCCGATCTGAAAGGCCGGCGGCGTGGATGTCGTCGCGTCCGACCGCCAGCATGGCTGCGGCGCCATCCAGGCCGTGAATGCGGCAGTGCGGATAGGCCAGGGCAAAACGCCGGCAGATATCACCCGGCCCACAGCCGAGATCCAGTACATAGCCCGTGCCCGGCCAGTCCGGAAAGATGCCGCGGAACTGTTCAATGAACTGATTGTGCGGCTGCTCGAAATCCGCTCGCGCATAGGCCAGGGCCTGGGCGGGATCATTCATCAGTTCAGGTTCGGGGATGCGGTCCATTCAGGCAAGACACCGTTGACGACAGGAAGGCGCTCGAGGCGACGAGGCTACGGCAGCACGTGCTCGCCGCGCCACAGGTCTGCGAGCGACTCGCGTTCGCGCGCGACATGGAGCTGATCGCCATCGACCATGATCTCGGCAGCACGCGGGCGCGAATTGTAGTTGGAACTCATGCTGAAACCGTAGGCGCCGGCCGAGCGCACCGCCAGCAGGTCGCCGGGTTCGAGTGCGAGTTCGCGATCCTTGCCCAGAAAATCGCCGGTTTCGCACACCGGGCCGACAATGTCGTAACGGCGTGGCGTCTGATCCAGGCGCGGCTGCACCGGAATGATCGCCTGCCAGGCACCGTACAGGGCAGGCCGCAGCAGGTCATTCATGGCGGCGTCGATAATGGCGAAATCTTTGTGCTCGGTGTGTTTGAGGTACTCGACCCGCGTCAGCAGAACGCCCGCATTGCCGACGATGGCGCGGCCGGGTTCCAGCATGATCTCCATTTTTCTGTCACCGAGCGCTTGCAACAGCGGCACGACATACTCGGCCGGCGCGGGTGGCCGCTCGTCGCGATAGCGAATTCCCAGACCACCGCCAAGATCGAGGTGGCGGATGGTAATCCCGGTCGCGGCCAGCCGGTCGACCAGTGCCAGCACTCGGTTCAGCGCGTCGACAAAGGGGGTGACCTGGGTGAGCTGCGAACCGATATGGCAGTCGATACCGATGACGTCGAGATGCGGCAGACTTGCCGCGCGCGCATAGGCCTGCTCGGCAGTGGCGATGTCGATGCCGAACTTGTTTTCCTTGAGTCCGGTTGAAATATAAGGATGCGTACCGGCATCGACATCGGGATTCACCCGCAGCGATACCGGAGCCCGTACGCCAACGTCCGCGGCGACCTCATTGAGCCGTTCCAACTCCGGCACGGATTCGACATTGAAACAGCGAATGCCGATTTCCAGAGCGCGTTTCATCTCGGTGGCGGTCTTGCCGACGCCGGAGAATACGATTTTGGCAGGCTCGCCACCCGCGGCCAGTACCCGCTCCAATTCACCGGCCGAGACGATGTCGAACCCCGAACCCAGCCGTGCCAGCAGGTTGAGCAGCGCAAGATTGGAATTCGCTTTCACGGCGTAGCAGATCAGATGGGGACGGTCCGCCAGCGCGTTATCGAAGGCGCGCCAGTGCCGCTCCACGGTTGCGCGGGAATAGACATAGGTCGGCGTACCGAAGCGGGCCGCGATCGCGGTCAGTGGTACATCTTCGGCACAGAGTTGGCCGTCGCGGTAGTCGAAGTGATCCATAGTGGCTTACGGCTGTTGCTGGACGGGTTGCTGCTCGGCGCGGTCGGGCTGGTATAGGTCGCCTTTCTGACCGCAGCCGCCGGTCGACAGGGCGGCGGCGACCAGCAGGCCGAGCAATGCGAGCAGGGAAGGACGGTTTCGATGCATGACGCGCGGTTCGCCGATAATGGTTACTGCGGCGGGACATTAGCGCAAAGCCGCGTGCGACGCAAAGCCGCCTCGCGCCCGCTGCGGTCGATGCGTGCCGCTGGCATCGAGGCGCACCGCTCCGGTAGGATGCCGCCATGACATCCACCCATCTCGAGTGCCTGATAATCGAACCCGATGTGCCGGCGAACGGCAGCGTGATCTGGCTGCATGGGCTCGGTGCCGACGGCCACGATTTCGAACCGCTGGTGCCGCAACTCGGACTGGTCGAAGGCGGGGTCCGTTTTCTGCTGCCGCACGCACCGGAGCAGCCGGTAACCGTGAATGGCGGCTATGTCATGCGCGCCTGGTACGACATCAAATGGCCGGATCTGAGTCGGGAGGCCGATGAGGTCGGTATCCGCGCCTCAGTCGGGATTGTCGGCAAACTGATCGACACGGAGATCGCGCGGGGTATTCCCTCTGAGCGGATCGTGTTGGCGGGATTTTCCCAGGGCGGCGCCATTGTGTTGCACGCCGGCCTGACTTGTGCCCGGCCGTTGGGCGGGATTATGGCGTTGTCCACCTATCTGGCGTTGCCCGACGCGCTGGCGACCGAATTGGCGCCTGCCAACCGGCATACTCCAATCTTCATGGCGCACGGAACGGCCGATCCCATTGCCCCCTTCCCGCTCGCCGAGGCCTCGCGGGAACGGCTGCGGGCGTTGGGCTGCGGGGTGACGTTTCACCGCTACCCGATGCAGCACAGCGTCTGTGCGGAGGAAATTGCCGATATCCGTACCTGGTTGCAGGGTATTCTGGGCTGATTTTCATCCGCTGTGCGTCGTTCGGTTGACATGCATCAACGACGCCATACGCCGCTATGCGGATACTTGCTCGCATTGTCGAAATCATCCGAGTTGTAACGATCATACTGTGAAGATCCTGCTTCGAAGTTCGTTCGCGATCCTGTTTGTGCTTGCGACGGGGACGCACGCCGCTACGCCCGCAGCCGATGGGGCGCAGCTCTATGGCCAGAATTGCGCTGTGTGTCATGGTGATTCGGGTCATGGGGGTGTCGGCGTGCCGATCGCCCTGGCCGCATTTCTCTCCTCCGTCGATGACAGCTACCTGAGAGAGACCATCCGCAGTGGCCGGCCGGGACGCGTCATGCCGGCGTTCACCCGTCTGAGTGATGAGGAGGTCGAGGCGATTGTCCATCATTTGCGCAGTTGGAAGTCGGGGGATGTCCCGCGCTTCAAACCCAAACCCGTTCGCGGTAATGCCGAACACGGTGCGGCACTTTACGCGCAACACTGTGCTGCCTGCCATGGAAAACAGGGTCAGGGCGGAAAGGGCACCGGCGTGACGTTCTCGCGTCCACGCGATCTGCCCGTGATTGCACCGGCCCTGAACAATGCCGGTTTCCTGTCCGCTGCCAGTGACGCCATGATCAAACAGACGTTGATGCAGGGGCGCAAAGGTACGCCCATGGTTTCGTTCCTGCAGCAAGGCATGTCGGAACAGGACATAGACGATGTGGTGAGCTACGTGCGGAGCTTCGAGACCGCGTCTGCGCTGGCTGCTGTGGCGTCGATCGACGATGAACCTGCAGTGTTGACGATGGAGTCACCCTACGATCTCGAGGAAACCGTCGAAGCGGTCAAGCGTGCGGCGGTGGGCAAGAATTTCCGCCTGATCCGCGATCAGTATCTCGAGGACGGTCTGTTTCCGCCGGAGCAGCAGAGCCACAAGCAGGTGATGGTGTATTTCTGTAACTTCAAGTTTCTCTATGATGCGCTGGCGCTGGATCCGCGGGTGGGGCTGTTTCTGCCCTGCCGGGTAACGGTCGTCGAGCATGAAGGCAAGGTTATGGTGATGACGATCAATCCGAAACGTCTGAGCCATTTATTCAACAATGCCGAGTTGGATCGTGCCTGCGAGGAAATGTTCAGGGTCTATTCCGATATTCTCGAGGAGGCGACCCTGTGAGTTGGCTGCGGAGATCTATCCTGGCACTGGTACTGTCGCTCAGCGCCGCCGGCGCGGCGGCGGACGACATGCTGATGGTGCGTGCCCGCATTCCCTTCGCGGAGACGATGCTGGCGTTGCAGGAAGCTATCAGCGCACAGGGCTATACCTTGTCACGAGTGCAGCGGGTCGACATCGGTCTTACCGAGTTCGGCTTCAAGACCGACAAGTATCGAGTGGTGTTTTTTGGCAAACCGGATGAGATTCGCCGGCTCACGGAAACACATCCGGAACTTATTCCCTATATGCCGCTTCAGGTCGCCATCTTCGCAGAGGAAAACGAGACTCTGCTGGCGACGACGAATCCCACACATCTGACCGCCGCCTATGACGACGCCGAACTGACCGAGATATTTGCGCGCTGGGCGAACGATCTGCAGGTGATTCTGGAGAAGGTGCGGCAGGCTGAATGACGCCGCAGTTGTTACAGTTCCGCCAGTGCCTGATTCAGGCGCGCTTCGATGCGCTTTTTGTAGTTCAGAAAGTGAACTGTCTGTAATCCTTTCATCGAGTCCGCACCGAGCAGGCCGCGGGCAAGATCGATATCCGTGATGTAGATAGGATAGGTCTGGCCGCTTGAGCGCTGGCTGAGCACGTAGCGGGCAACCTGTTCGAACAGTTTGTCGCCGAATTCCAGAGTAGAGAATTCCTGCTCATTGCAGTACATCGTAAACACGGTGCGATTCTCTTCCAGCACGTCACCGATGACCTGCACGCCGAAGTAACTGCGGGAATGGCGGTATGGATTTATATTCTGACGGTCCAGTTTGGGCTTGGCGCCAGGCCGCTGAATTATCTGATAGTACTCTATGGCACCACTGTCCAGAGTGCCGCCGGCCTCGCGTAGCAGATAACCACGACGATGCTGAACCTTCTCCAGGAAGCGCTGAAACTGTGTGAGCAGCGTCAGGTTGTCATGGAAGGCCACCTGCTGGTGAAACACCGAACCCTTTTCATCGACGACGTAGACAGACGCCTGATCACCATTGACCTGATAGAACAGCTGCACGGTACCGGGTCGATTGATTTCGAATATGTGCGGCAACGGCGTATCGGCCAGGGTGTGGGCATCGACTCTGATCGGACTGAAGTTTTCCTGCGGCAGACTCAAATGATTGAGTAGCACGTTCTGATTGTGGAACTGCTGGTAGCGCGGGACATCGTTTTCCGTTTGCAGTACAAAATAGCTGTGCCCGACCTGGACGATATAACGTCCTTCGATTTTTCCCGCACCGCCGTAGAACCAACCGATGACATCACGGAACAGTTCCTCAACGCGATGGGCAATAGGTGCACCACGGGTCGAGGAAAAACTGAAACAGGCCATCGTTGCCGGCAAATGACCGCTGGATAAAGGCGACCAGGCCAGATAATCACACAGGCAATCCAGCAAAGCCGTTTCGCCGGCGTAGCGGAATGTCAGAACTTCCTGCCAGGTCGTAACGGCGATTTGTTCGAACGTCAGCGCCAGGTTTTCCCAGCGTCCACCGTAGCTGAGCGCATCCGTGCGATCACTGACGAGCTGCATGCCACCACGTGTCAGTCCGGCCATGGGATCAACGCCGAGATTGATGAACAGGGCCGCCTGACGTACCTGTGCCGGGCGGGCCAGTTCATCCATTTCGGAATCCTGCAGATTGCCGTCGGGATAAAGTTGCTGCAGGCAGTCGACCACCGAGCGCAGCTCCCAACTGCTTACGTCGCAATCATCCGGGTGCAGACTTACCATGCTGCTGAAGGGGTTGAGCAGGCGGTTGAAATGACACCAGGCAAGGATTTCAATAAGGCTATGCGCACGTTTCAGCGGTCGCTCGCCCTGCGCTTCGCCGACACGGACGTCGCCTCGGTACAGAATCCAGCCGTTCTCCGTGCCGCGCACCTGATGCAGCGACATGCGCTCTTCGTTCAGATCTTCCGAGATGCCCGGATTGATAATGTCGATCTTGCCGGCTTTGCGTTCAAACGCGGCATATAAACGTCGGCCGAGCAGGTTGAGCTCGCCTGGATCGATGGTATGGCTGTCCGACTGATTGCGCGCGAAGTCGGACAGTGCGCTGTAACTCTGAGTCAGTACTTCGACCAGCGCCTGCCGCTCCTCCAGTACTCGATGGATTTTCCAGGTCGAGCGCGAGTCGAGCATAAGCATATGAGCGTCAGACCAACCCCACTCATTGACCAGTTCCCGCATGGCCTCGCGGCGCCATGTGATATTGCTGCTCCTGTCGGGGCGGCTCATGCGTTCGTTGACCTTGAAATAGAAACAACGACGCGCCAGTTCCAGCCGATCAAACTCGCCGTTCTCCAACAGATGCTCCTCAACCCGGGAACACATCTGTACATAGGGGTCGAGTTCATCCAGATTGGTATCGCCCGACCAGACCGCCGCCTTGTAGCGCAGGCTCAGCAGCTGAGTGTCCGGA
>JBFEJM010000117.1:0-6971 GCA_041553175.1 Gammaproteobacteria bacterium
CGAGGTCGGCGCGCCGGCCTGGGACTGGCAGCCGCCGGCCGTCGACAATGCCCTCAATGATGCCGTGGCCGCTATCGGCAAGGCCGGTTTCACCGAGGCGTATCAGATCGCCGACAAGCAGCAGCGCTATACCCGGCTCGACGCCATCCGCGCCGAGATTACCGAAAAGCTGACCGCGGAGGGTGCGACGCCCTGTTATGCGGCGGAGGCGGTGCGCGGTGCGATAGAACACCTGGAATACACCACCGTGCGCAGCCGCATCATCAGCGGCGAGAAGCGCATTGACGGTCGCGATACCAAAACCGTCCGCCCCATCACCATCCGCACCGGCGTGCTGCCACGCGTGCATGGTTCGGCGCTGTTCACCCGTGGTGAGACGCAGGCGCTGGTTGTCACGACCCTCGGTACCGCCCGCGACGCGCAGATCATCGATGCGCTGCAGGGCGAGCGTCGGGATCACTTCATGTTCCATTACAACTTCCCTCCCTACTGTGTCGGTGAGACGGGACGCGTCGGCAGTCCCAAACGGCGTGAAATCGGCCACGGCCGCCTGGCCAAGCGCGGTGTCATCGCGGTCACGCCTTCGGTAGACGATTTCCCCTATAGCATGCGCGTGGTGTCGGAGATCACGGAGTCCAACGGTTCCAGCTCCATGGCGTCGGTCTGCGGCAGCTCGCTGTCGATGATGGATGCCGGTGTGCCGCTGAAGGCGCCGGTGGCCGGTGTCGCCATGGGTCTGATCAAGGAAGGCGACAAGTTCGCCGTACTGACCGACATCATGGGTGACGAGGATCATCTCGGCGACATGGATTTCAAAGTGGCCGGTACCACCACGGGTATTACCGCGCTGCAGATGGACATCAAGATCGACGGCATTACCAAAGAGATCATGGATATCGCCCTGGCGCAGGCGAATGAGGCGCGGCTGCATATTCTGGGCAAGATGAATGCCGTGATCTCTTCGCCGCGCGAAGAGATGTCGGAATTCGCGCCACGCTACATCACCATGAAGATCAACCCGGATCGTATCCGCGACGTGATCGGCAAGGGCGGCGCCACTATCCGCGCCATCACCGAAGAGACCGGCACCAGCATCGATATCGACGACAGCGGCGTGGTGAAGATCGCATCCGTCGACGCGACCGCCGGCGAAGAGGCGCGCAAGCGCATCGAACAGCTGACGGCCGATGTGATGGTCGGCAACGTCTACGAGGGCAAGGTCGCCAAGCTGATGGATTTCGGTGCCTTCGTGACCATTCTGCCCGGCAAGGACGGACTGGTTCACATTTCGCAGATCTGCGACGAGCGGGTGCAGAATGTGAGTGACAAGCTGTCGGAAGGCGATATGGTCAAGGTCAAGGTGTTGGAAGTCGACAAGCAGGGTCGTATTCGACTCAGCATGAAGGCGGTCGGCGAAGCATCCTGACCGGATTGTACACGTCAGTGAATCAGGGGCCATTGGCCCCTTTTTCATGCCAGCGATAGATTGTCCTATGTATTCCCTGTTTTCATCACCACAACGCCTGCAGGACGCGTTCGACGCCGGTCTGCTGGGACTGGCCCGTCAGGACGGGCTGGGGCCGTTCATCCTGGCGTGTGCCAATGCCACCTTTGATGCACGCCTGTTCGATTTGTTGCAGTCCCCGTTACGGGAGCGCTTTGCGGACCTGGCCGAAACCTATTCACGGGCCTTTCGTGAGGGGCGTGATATACAGGTTGTCGAAGAGGATCTGCTGGTCTTTCTGAAAATGCATGCAGTGGGATTCGACGCCCTGCAGCAGACCGAGTTTCGGCAAGAAGGCGACTGGCGTGTGCAGTTCAATCATCTGCGGTCGTTCCGGCCACGGCGGATCAGTCAGAACGTTCCGCAAGGGATCGCTGCACCCTTCAATCCGGACGGTTTCAATTTCAATCGACCGTTCATGCTGCGCGAGTCCTTCTGGCAGGGGGATCTGCTGGAGCGTCCGCTGGCGCTCTATTACAACAAGTATCCATTCGCGCCGCTGCACTGTCTGTTCGTACCCGAGCGCGAGGCCTGTCTGCCGCAGCTGCTGACGGCACGGGAGCACCGCTATATCTGGGAGGTCACCCAGACATTGGCGCTTCATCTGCCGGGCTTGGGTTTCGGCTATAACGGGTTCGGTGCTTACGCGTCGGTCAACCATCTGCACTTCCAGATGTTCGTCGATCCTGACGGTCTGCCGGTCATGCGGGAGCACTGGCTGCATAACGGTGGGAACAAACCCTATTCGGCGGCCTGTGTGGCGTTCGACGACGTGGATGCCGCCTGGATCTATATTGCGGCGTTGCATGAGCGTGTCCAACCCTACAATGCGTTGTATCTGGCCGGTCGCTGCTACGTGTTTCCGCGTCGTCCGCAGGGCACCGTGGCGGGTCCGGCCTGGAGCAGCGGGTTCAGCTGGTACGAACTTGCCGGGGGCATGCTGACGTTCAACCAGGACGATTACAGCGGGCTCCAGGCCCTCGATATCGAACGGGCGTTGGGTCAGCTTCGGCCCGCGTGATCAAGCGAAAGACAGGTTTCCGGGTTCGTCCTGCGGTTTCCACTTGTTTCTTCCTGATAGTGCTTCCTATTTCCAGGCCGGGTCCGGCAGGTCTACGCGGGTGGGCTACACTTGGGTGACAACCACCGTGCAACGGGTCCAAGAGGAGGTACACAAATATGATGGATAGGATGGAAGACATCATGAATCCGAGCGTCAGCGCCAAGCGGAATCCGGCATTCCCTTACGCTCCGCTGGGCTGGGCACAGGATTCTGCGAAGGCAGTCGCGAGAACTGAGGGGCTCTCGCTGAACGAGGATCATTGGCAGACGATCCGGGCACTGCAGGAATATTTTTCCCGCCATGAATTGGGCGAGATCAATGTTCGCGAACTGCATGATGCCTTGGACGAACGCTTTCATGGCAAGGGCGGAATCAAATATCTTTATACCCTTTTGCCTGGCGGTCCGATTGCGCAGGGATGTCGTCTGGCGGGATTGGAGCCACCCGCAGGTGCCGCTGATCCGGGGTTTGGCAGCGTCGTATAACGCACCGAAAGTTTTAAGCAATAAGAAACGCCGCTCGACCTGAGTTCGAGCGGTGTTTGCTCCTGCCCGGCAGCGCCGTTGGATCAGAAGCCGTAAACCAGGGCGACCGCTGTCTCGGTGTCGGTTTTTTCCACACCCGCCGGTACCTCTGACGTATTCACTACAGTGAACGACAGCTTCATTGCGAGGTTGCCGACGATATCGGCCTGCAATGCGGTAACCGATTTGGTGATGGTGGCGTCTTCGCCGATTTCAGTCCACAGATTTTCGGTGAACTTCGCATTCGGGCTGATCTGCCAGGCGTATTTGCCGCCGAGTCGGATAATCGGCTCGTTCTCGCTGCCACCTGTTTCCAGCTTGCTTTGACGTGCACCGGCGCCGGCTTCAAGGTCGAGAGTCATATTGGTTATATCCAACACTCGACGACCATAGCCAAGGGTTTCGCTGGTACGGTAATCGTAGCCGCTGAATTTGTCGGTTTCGTAGCTCAGGCGGCCGAACAGATAGTCCCGCTTGCTGATCTTGTAGTCGCTTTGCCAGTTGGCGCCGTAACGCTCTGCCGTGGTGGTGTCGGCATCCGAGTTGTTCAACGCCTCCAGTCCCAGCGTATGGCGCCATTTGGCACGTTCGTTGATCAGCCCCAGCTTGGCTGTGAGACTCTGCGTGTCGGTATTTCCCGACGTTGCAACATAGCCGAACTCACCGGCGCCTTTCCAATCACTACCCCACATTTCCACTGCGGACACCTGAGCGGATACCCCCAGGGTTATCAGCAATGGTAGTAGCCGCGACTTGTGCATTTATAACGTCTCCAAAGTTAGGTTATTTTTTCGTCGGGGAATAATAATTCAAGATCTGGCTGCCCAGATGTAAAACACTGTGTCTGAATTGTTACGCAATCGTGTCTTCTGGCGATAACGCCACGAAGACATTGGCAGCGGGCGAGCGGGCCAGTACCGCGACTAGAAGATGATCTGGAGCATCACGAGGGTGACGATCAGGAACAGGATAGTCATGATGCCTCCCGCACGCATGAAGTCCTTCACTTTGTATCCGGCGGGCCCCATGATCAGGGCGTTCACCTGATGAGTAGGGATCAGGAATGAGTTCGATGTGGCCAGCGCAACGGTCAAGGCGAATACGGCTGGATTGACGCCTTGTACCCCGGCGGCCGTGGCCTGCACGGCGATATTGACCGCCAGCGGGACCAGCAACACCGTAGCACCGACATTCGACATGACCAGGGTGAAAAATGTCGCAAGTACCGCGATAACGGCCTGCAATATGAACGGGCTGACATCATTGCCGACCAAATCGAGTGTATGCACCGCAATCCATTGCGCCGTACCCGAATGCTCAACAGCAGCACCCAACGGAATGAGGCTGGCCAGGAGGAAAACGGTTTTCCAGCTTACGGCCCGATAGGCTTCGTCCATTGATAGAACGCCTGTTATCACCATGCCGACGGCGCCGGTCAACAATGCAACCGATAGCCGCGTGTGTGTAAACAGCACCATGCCCAACGCGATGCAAAAAAAGATCAGAGCGAAATGCAGCTTGTTCGGGCGCAGATCCTCATGCGGATACTCGGTCGTGACGACCACGAAATTGGGGTCTGTCTCGAGACGCGCCAGCTGATTCCATGCGATATGGCAGATCAGGGTATCGCCGCCCTGCAAGGGAAGATCGACGACGCCTTCGTTTTCGCGGATTGCCTTGCCCTGGCGATGTATGGCCAGCACGGTAATGCCATAGGTTTTGCGCATCCACAGGTCACGAGACGATTTTCCGACCAGTGTCGAACTGGGTGGGATGACGATCTCGGCAACACCGGCGCGGGTAGGCATTAGTGTGGTGGACAATACTTCAATGTCGTCAGCTACACGGGAACTGGTTCCCTCGCTAAAACGTTTCAGCGCCGGTTCTGCGGCCAGGATGCCGAGAACCTGGCCGGCAGCGATCTTGACATCGCGGCTGAGACCGCCCGGTGCCAGGCGAATCTGATCGTCACTGTACATGGCCACGATCCGAATATGATACTCGTACTCGATGTCACCCACTGTGCGTCCGATCAGCGGACTTTCCGCCGGAACGTGTATCTCGTTGAGCGCATAATCCAGGTCGTATGTGCGCTTCAGATACTCCAGCGTACTGTTGGCCGTGGTGACGTCCTGGCCGCCCTTGATCTCTGGAAGAACGCGTCGCCCGTACAGGACGAAGTAGATGATTCCCGCGGCCAGCAAAGCGAGCCCGATGGGTGTCACCGAAAACAGATGGAAGGTCTCCATCGGTGCCATACCCTTTGCCGCCAATGCCTGATTGGAAGTTTTGATCAAGTCGTTAAGAAGAATCAGTGGACTCGAACCGATCATGGTGACGGTGCCGCCGAGAATGGCGCAGAAGCCCATCGGCATCAGCAGGCGTGACAACGGAAGGCCGGTGCGTGCCGAGATGCGGCTGACCACGGGTAAGAACAATGCCGCAGCGCCGACGTTCTGCATGAAACTGGAGATGATCCCGACCGTACCGGATATGAGCGGAATAATGCGACGTTCGGTGGTGCCGCCGATCTTCAGGATAAAGCTGGCGAATTCGCTCATGATGCCGGTCTTGTCCAGTCCGGCACCGATGATCATGACGGCTATGATGGAGATCACGGCGTTACTGGCAAATCCGTCGAAGAGATGCGTGACATCTACAAGGGGTGGTGCAAAGGGTAATACGGTCGTCAGGCCCAGCAGCACCATAACAAGGAGTGCAGCAACGTCCACGCGTACGATTTCTGATACGAACAGAAAAATGGTGAAGGCCAAAAAGCCCAACACCCACATCATTTCCGTGGTGAGTTCCATTAACTAGACTCCGATTTAGATCGCGAACAGTCTGCGTCGCCTGGAGCTCGATTTAGAGTGACGTCGCACGCGAAAGACTGCGTGGAATTTTAACCCTTCTGGATAGAGTTGGCCAGTTGTCGGCGGGGAAATTCGCCACTATTTGCGAGATTCCCCGTTGTCTTTATCCGCGCCCGTTTTGGGCTTCAGCCAGCGTGTGAACTTTTGCACGGCTTCGCCGACTTTCACGCCAATGGCAGTGCCAATGCCGGGGCCCAGTATGAGTGTTCCGGCGGCGCCACCAGCCAGCGCGGATTTGGTCGGCCGTAGGGTTGGGTTGTCTGAACTGCCGCTGATGACCAGCGGTATCGAAACGATATTATTTGTATGTTTGAGCCCAACACTCAATTCGCCTGTCACTTGATCGTTGCGATCGATAGCGATATTTCCATTGGCCTGCAGAGCGTTGGAGTTGATCGCCAACCGGTCCAGGCGAGTATAGCCATCTGCCATGCTCAGTTTTCCACTCAATCGATCGAAAGGTGTATTCCCAGGTACCGTCTCGGTGCCCTGGATCAATGATGCAGCATTTTCCAAGTCGGCGTTGTACAAAACACCATCTTGAATATCGAAACTGCATTTAAGTGTCGCTCGTTTCGCCAGAGTGCGAAAATTGCTGCTTCGCAGTTTCCCGCTGCAATCGGCATCAAGAAAACCATTTAAACTGCGTTTGTTGAAGTTGGCGAGAATGGGTTCAATCTGCAGGTGATGGCTGCGGGCATCGAATTCAAAGCGCCAACCGCTGTTCCAGGATAGTGTCCCACTACCAATCAATTCACCCTGATATCCCTGAAGATCCGCTGCCTGGATAGTAATCCGATTTCCGCTTAATTCACCGTTAGCTGTGAGCTGATCAAAATGCAGTTGTGGATCTATCGGCAGGGTGAAATTATCCGCGTCCAATTGGTAGTCCAGCTTTGATTCGTCTTTTGGTTTTGTTTTTAATCGAATAAGAGATTTCCGCGTTGAATTCTGGTAATTCAACGTGCAATCGAGCGCGGGTCTTCTGAAAAGGTCTTGTACGGTCA
>JBFEJM010000118.1:0-6966 GCA_041553175.1 Gammaproteobacteria bacterium
CAACAAAGCGATTGCGCGCAATCTTGGAATTTCCGACGGCACTGTCAAACTGCACGTCAAAGCCATTCTGCGCAAACTCGGTGTACATTCGCGCGTCGAAGCCGCTGTTATCGCTGTGGAACAGGGGTTGCGCAACAACCGGCCCGATAACGCCCGCAGCGCCGAGTAATTCCGGAGCCAATTCGCTATATGAAACGCTTCACCGATCTGGTCGCGGAATGCCTTCCGCACATCAAAGAAATCTTCCCCTGGGACCTGAACAAACTGCGGAAGGAACAGCCCGACGTGCTGTTGCTGGATACGCGCGAGCCCTATGAGTTCGAGGCCGGCAAAATAGAAGGTTCCATCAACGTTCCGCGTGGCATCCTGGAAACCGCCTGCGAATACGGTTATGAGGAAACGGTTCCGGAACTGGTGAAAGCACGTGAACGCCCGGTCGTGGTGATCTGTCGTTCGGGTAACCGCAGCGCCCTCGCCGCTCTTACCCTGCAGGAGATGGGATTCAAGAATGTCTGTTCCCTGAAAACGGGATTGCGCGGATGGAACGATTACGAATTGCCGTTAATAAAGAAAGACGGAAAGACACTTGATCTGGAAGCGGCGGACTACTATTTCATGCCGCGGCTGAGACACGAACAGATGCCGCCCGAGAAACTGGAATAAAGCTCGCAGACGGCTAGCCGTAGAACTTGCGATCCTTGCGTCGAGTACCCGCCTTCTGCACGATGACGCCGGCTATGGCGTTCAGATTGGCGATCTCCAGCGTGTCGTAACTGGACTTCATCGGCTTCAGATAATAGCGATCTTCCTGCACCAGCAGTTGGCGGAAAATATACTCTCCGTCCACTTCGGCAAACACAAACGAGCCATTCTGGATTACGCCGGCGGGATCGATCACGATTATGCATCCGTGCTCGAACTCGGGCTCCATACTGTCACCCAGCACCTGCAGCGCTATAAGATCGTCCGAGCCGCAATTACCGCCGTCTATATCGAATTTTTCAATGTCCATTCAGACTCCCATGCAGGCTTATTCCGCCGTCAGTCTTTACCCTACGGGGCATTGCTGGTGAATTCAGTTTCGTAAACATGCTCGGCCGGCTGATACCAGTCCAGCTTGTCACGGAGATTGACCACTTCACCGATGATAGTCAGTGTCGGTGCGCGCACGTTGGCTTCCGAAACGATGTGCGGCAGTGTGGCGACAGTGCCGATGTGTACACGCTGGTTGCGGGTCGTGCCCTGCTCCACCAGCGCGGCAGGCATGTCCGGCGACATACCGTGGGCAACGAGTTGTTCACAGATGACGTCGATACCTGTCAGCCCCATGTAAAATACGACTGTCTGACGCGGCTGCACCAGCTGAATCCAATTCAGGTCCAGACTGCCGTCCTTCAGATGTCCGGTGACAAAGGTGCAGGACTGGGCATAGTCGCGATGGGTAAGCGGAATGCCTGAATACGACGCGCAACCCGCGGCAGCCGTGATTCCCGGCACCACCTGAAAGGGAATACCCTCCTGCGCCAGCGTCTCGATCTCTTCGCCACCGCGACCGAAAATAAAAGGGTCACCGCCTTTCAATCGCAGCACCCGTTTGCCCTGCCGCGCGAGGTCGACCAGGAGCTGATTGATACTCTCCTGCGGCACAACATGATTGTTCTTTTCCTTGCCGACATAAATCCGTTCTGCATCATGGCGCGCGAGATCGAGAATGGGACCGGCAACCAGACGATCGTAGACCAGCACGTCGGCCTGCTGCATCAACCGAACAGCGCGAAAGGTCAGAAGGTCGGGGTCACCGGGCCCGGCGCCGACCAGATAGACCTCTCCCACCAATCGCGCCGCACTGCCGGCCGCCAAGGCCGAATCGATGCGCGACCGTGCTTCGGCCTCGCGCCCGGCGAACACAAGCTCCGTGGTCGGTCCTTCCAGCACATCCTCCCAGAACCGACGCCGGGCATCCGGCTGTTTGAAGCGTTTCTTGACGGCCTCGCGGTACTCCTCGACCATCGCGGCCAGCCGCCCATAGGCTGAGGGTATGAGTGTTTCCAACCGCGTTTTGAGCTGGCGCGCCAACACCGGCGATGCCCCACCGGTCGAAACGGCGATCATGACGGGCGAACGATCGAGAATCGAAGGCACGATAAAACTGCATAGTGCAGGGTTATCGACAACGTTCACCGGAATTCCGCGGGCCTGGGCCTGCTGTGATACCTCGGCATTGACCGCGGCATCATCCGTCGCCGCAATGACCACTCGCATACCATCAAGATCGGATGGGGTGAAGCGTCCTGCACGGTGCGTGATATCGCCTGACTGTGCCAGCGCGGAGAGCTCGTCGGTCAGCGCAGGCGCGACCACGGTGACGCTGCCACCGCATTTGCGCAGCAAACCGACTCTGCGGGCAGCGACCACACCGCCACCGACAACCAGGCATGGTTGAGCTTTGAACTTCAGAAATATGGGTAGAAATTCCATGGGAACACGTACTGAAATTGGGCGAGGGCGTACTCCACCACAGGCCGGAAACGAAGAGAATACCCTATCCGTGGTAGTTCGTGATAATGCCAGAACTCAACTAGTTATTGCAACTAGTTGAGTATTGGGGTTTTCCGAAGGAATATTTTTAGGGTAAAGAGCGGAAAATACTGCCCATGAGACGGAAATCGTCTTCGCCGCCGAACATACGGCCACCGTTATCGATAAACCTGAGCCCCAAACCGTATTGACCCATCCGGGTGGACGCGCCGATGCTCAGATTGGTCAGGCGGCTATCCTGAGTGATCAACGACGACCCCATTCGGTATTGCTGCCCCAACCGCAAGGAAACCGAAAGCCGGTCATTGACGGGCTGATTCCACCCCGCTTCGTAGTACATGGACGTTGAGTCGTTGTCGCCCGCATCGGGCAGGTACCAGAATTTTCCTTCCAGCGAACCGTAGCTCAAACCGAGGAAATAATCCCGATAATTGATCGCATCGGCTTCGACGCTGTGCGAGAGAGACAACCCAAGATCGATATTCAATCCCCCGCGGAACCGATGACCGACCCCGGCCGCGGCATCCAGCTGCGGTAACGCATCCCAGGACCAGCTCGCAGGCGGCCTGAGCAGTCCCTGGCCTTCAGATGAGAAAGTTGAAACTGATTGAGTCCCGCCGACGCCCCACAGGCTGAAACCGGTAGGAAGCCCCTCTTCCGCAGACACGGCGCCGCTAAACGCGCACAGGGCACCGACCCCCCAATGAAGCAGTCGGGATGACAAGTAATGAGCGCAGTATGCGTCGCGAATGCTCATGGCAACTCCCTCTACATTAAGGCGTGCCGACCTTCACAACAGCAGATCGAAATTGGACGACAACAAGCAAAACCGTACTCCTGATTATTATTCTATTCCGTACTCCAGTTCACAGATACGGCAACACCTGTCCTGGGTACTCATACCACAAGACTCATGCCTCGCCAAGGCTTTTACTAATTATTTCATAGGTATCAGGAGATAAATTAGAGTCGTTCATGAGATTGGTCAAGACTGCGCGCTGGTGCCCCTGTCGCGCGTCATCATAGCGCCGCCAATCATTGAAGGCGCCGGCCAGGCGTGCGGCGACCTGTGGGTTGAGCCCATCCAAGGTCGCGATCTGCTCACCTATGAATCGATAGGCGGCACCATCAGACCCGTGGAATCGCACCGGATTGCCCTGCGCGAAAGCCCGCAACAGCGCATAAACCTTGTTCGGATTTTTCATCGAGAACGCAGGGTGGCGGGTCAAAGCCTCGACGCGGTCAAGCGTGTCCGCGCGCCGCGACTGTGCCTGCACGGTAAGCCACTTGTCGACCACCAGGGGTTCGCCCTTCCAGCGCCGGTAAAACTCAGCCATGGCCTGTTCAGCGTCAGCGGTATCGCGTTGCGCTATCGCGCTCAGCGCGGCCATCACGTCAGTCATATTCTCCGCGGCTTCGAATTGCGTCTTGGCCAGCGCATCCATATCCGGATCCTCGAGCTCCATGAGATAGTTCAAGCACAGATTGCGCAGACTTCTCTGCCCTATCGCCTCGGCATCCACCCGATAAGGGCCCTGCTGGGTCAGGCCGTGATAGCACTCAAGCCAGGATGACCTCAGCGATACGGCAAGGTGTCGGCGCACGAACTGACGGGCGGCATGCAGGGCATCCGGATCGACAACCTGCATAAACTCGCCCAGATAAACCTCACTGGGCAGTGTTAACAAGAGCGCCCGGAAGGCGGGATCGATCGTGGAATCCTGCAACACGCCGGCAAACGCCGCAGTGACTGCGTCCGGAACCCGCATGGGTTTCTGCTCCTGCGATGCCGAAGCAAGCGTCTGGATCAGTTGTACAGCCAATTGTTGACCGGCCTCCCAACGGCAAAACGGGTCTGTGTCCTGGCTCAGCAAAAAGCACAATTCGGATTCTGAATAGTCCACTTCCAACCGGACCGGCGCCGAAAAACCACGCAACAGCGAAGGCACCGGCTGGGTATCGATGCCCTGAAATACGAAGCTCTGTTCAGCTTCGCAGAGGTGCAGCACTCTATCCTCCGGCAAATCGTTCTTTTCACCCTTCATGCGCAGAGGCAGTTCACGCCCCTGCGGATCGAGCAGTGCAACCGCGAACGGGATATGGAACGGCAGTTTCTCTACCTGTCCCGGAGTGGCTGGACAGCGTTGCGTGATCGTCAGGGTGTAACTTTTTGCATCGGCGTCGTAGTAACGTTTGATCGACAAAACCGGCGTACCCCCTTGACTGTACCAACGTCTGAACTGCTGCAGATTTATCTCATTGGCATCTTCCATCGCCCGTACAAAATCATCGGTGGTGACCGCCTCCCCATCATGACGCTCGAAATACAGATCCGTACCACGCCTGAAACCGGATGCCCCAAGCAGGGTATGCAGCATGCGCACCACTTCTGCGCCCTTGTTATAAACTGTCGCCGTGTAGAAGTTGTTTATTTCAACATACGCGTCAGGCCGAACCGGATGGGCCATCGGGCCGGCATCCTCGCGAAACTGATGGGTACGAAGCAGATTGACATCCTGAATACGCTTGACCGCACGCGAGCCCATGTCGGCCGAAAATTCCTGATCCCGGAACACCGTGAAACCTTCCTTGAGACTGAGCTGAAACCAATCTCTGCAGGTCACGCGGTTACCCGACCAGTTATGGAAGTATTCGTGACCGATGACACCTTCGATATGCTCATAATCGAAATCGGTCGCGGTATCGGGGCGTGCAAGAACGTATTTTGAATTGAAGATATTGAGTCCCTTGTTCTCCATCGCGCCCATGTTGAAATCATCGACGGCAACAATCATATAGCGATCCAGGTCATACTCGCGTCCGTAAACCTGCTCATCCCAGCGCATCGCATTTTTCAACGCATTCATCGCATGTCCGCACATATCTATATTGTGTGGTTGCACGTAAACGAACAGCTGCACGCGACGTCCAGACATCGTTACATGATGATCCTCGATATAATCCAACCGGCCGGCAACCAAAGCGAACAAATAACTCGGCTTGGGAAAGGGATCCTCCCATCGCGCCCAATGCCGGCCATCTTCCAATGTGCCGGTCCCGGCCAGATTCCCATTGGAAAGCAGCACCGGGTAACGATCGTGCTCGGCGACGATGACCGTGGTATAGCGCGCCATTACATCGGGTCGATCGAGAAAATAGGTGATCCGGCGGAATCCCTCGGCCTCACACTGGGTACAATAGTTACCGCTTGACTGGTACAGGCCGGACAACTCGGTGTTGTCCTGCGGGCGCAGCCGGGTGGTTATGCGCAATTCGAACTCAGCCGGGACGCGTTTGATACGCAGCCGGTCGGGAGTCGCCTCGAAATCCGCGGCCGCCAGGGCTGCTCCGTCGATGCTGATTGCCACGAGACTCAATCCGTCTCCATCCAGCTCAAGCGGCATATCGGGGGAAGCGCCGGCACCGCGCTGCAACGTCAGAGTCGCTTCCACCAGGGTATCCGGCTCGCCAAGCTCGAAACGCAGTTCGACGCGTTCGATCAGGAATGCCGGTGGGCGGTAGTCTTCCAGGCGGATCGTGCGCGGACGCTGTGATTCTGGATCCAGATCCATAACTCGATTCTCAGGGCTGCAATGGAGCGCACGAGTATAGCCGATACGGCGGAGGAATCGGCGGGTATCCTGACCTAACACTTTAAAGGGCTGGGAAAATACGTCGATAGGTAAGTGTATTCCTGAGGGCCGTGACAGCTGCTGATACAGACCATACCCGAAGCACAGCCAAACACAGGTCTGGACAAATGACTTGTCAGGACAAAGGGAAAGTCCAGGGCTTTGCTACACTCATAGGCGCCATGGAAAACAGGCAATAATCGTCCGGGTCCGCCCGGCTAAACGCGATGTGAGGAACCGACATGAGTGAACTGCAAGCCATTGCCGATCAGATCCGACCTGCCGAACTCAAGGCGTCCGACCTGTTCGTGCGCTGCCTCGAAGCGGAAGGCGTTACCCATATCTTCGGCGTTCCCGGAGAGGAAAATGCCGACCTCATGATCTCGCTGACCGAGTCCAATATCGAGTTTGTATTGTGCCGCCACGAACAGGCCGCGGCCTTTATCGCCGATGTCTACGGGCGACTGACCGGCAAGGCCGGTGTTTGCCTGGCGACACTCGGTCCGGGCGCCACCAATCTGGTCACCGGACTGGCGGATGCCAATATGGACCGGGCGCCGGTCGTTGCCATTATCGGCCAGGGATCAACCAAGCGACTGCACAAGGAAAGCCACCAGAACATGGATGCTATCGCGATGGTAAAGCCCATCACGAAATGGGCCCAGTCTATTGTCGATGAAGACACGATCCCGGAGGTCGTCCGCAAGGCCTTCAAGCTGGCCGAGGCCGAGAAACCCGGTGTCTGCGTCATTGAACTGCCGGAAGATGTCGCCAAGCAGCCTGTAGTGGGACGACC
>JBFEJM010000119.1:0-6958 GCA_041553175.1 Gammaproteobacteria bacterium
CAGATGTCATGGCCAAGATCGACGACTGCGATCTGACCGAGAACCACTGGGAAGTGATCAACTTCCTGCGTGAGTACTACGAGGAATACCAGATTGCGCCGGCCGTGCGCGTGCTCACCAAGGCCATCGGCAAAAAGCTGGGCAAGGACAAGGGCAACAGCAAGTACCTGTACGAACTGTTCCCGTACGGTCCTGCCAAGCAGGCCTGTAAGTACGCGGGTCTGCCGAAGCCGACCGGTTGCGTCTAAACCGCACCGCTGTGCTGAGATCGGGGGGGTAACCCCCCCCTTTCCATCCCGAATTCTGGAGGAGATGACGGTGTCTTTCGTGACTGTTGCATACGCCGCGCTGTTCTATTTCGCAACCATCGTGCTGCTCGTCGGCCTCGGTCTGCGCATTAAGAAATACGCGACGACTCCGGCGCCGTTGAAAATTCCGACGACGCCGGCCCCGACCACCCAGTCCGGCGTGGTCATGCGTATGTTCCGCGAAGTCGTCTTCTTCCAAAGCCTGTTCAAATCCAACAAGTGGACCTGGATCTTCGGTTGGATTTTCCATGTATCCCTGCTGCTGGCCTTTTTCCGCCATCTGCGTTACGCCATGAGCCCGGACAATATCCTGTGGCCGTTGGTAAGCCTGAACGTCGTGCAGAGCTTCGGCAAGTATGCCGGACTCGCCATGCTGGTCGGCCTGGTCGGCCTGTTCGGTCGCCGTATTTTTGTCGATCGCGTGCGTTACATCTCCAGCCCCTCCGACTATCTGATGCTGATTCTGCTGTTCGCGATCGCCGCGACCGGCGTCGGCATGAGTTTCGTCTCGCCGATCGATATCGTTGCACTGAAGGCGTTTTCGCTCGGCTTGATCTATTTCGATTGGCAGCCTCTGCCCACGAGCCCGCTGATCATGATTCATCTGGGCCTGGTCATTCTGCTGATGATCATTTTCCCAGTCAGCAAATTGTTGCACGCCCCCGGCGTGTTCTTCAGCCCGACCCGCAATCAGGTGGACAACCCACGCGAGCAGCGGCACGTGGCGCCCTGGGCGGTTCGGCTGGAATCCAGCGAACGGTCCTGATTCGTTTCGGGCATTTTAAGAATAAGCAACGGTTAGGTTTTCGAGGAAAGCAACGTGGCCAAGTTCGAAACACCGGAAATGAAGGAATACACGGTTGTCCCGCTGATTCAGGAAGGCGTGATGGCCCACAGCAAGCCGTTCATCTCCAAAGCTGATTTCCAGCAACCCCTGGGGTTCCCGGGTGAACTGCTGGACAACTGGCAGGATGTCGCGATCGACAAGATGGGCGAACTGCTGGGCAAGTACCGTGGCCTGCAGGTGTTTTTGGATTCCTGCGTCAAATGCGGCGCCTGCACCGACAAGTGCCATTATTACCTGGGCACCAGCGACCCCAAGAACATGCCCGTTGCGCGCCAGGACCTGCTGCGCAAGGTCTACCGCCGCTATTTCACCTTCGCCGGCAAATACTTTCCCAAGCTGGTCGGTGCCACGGACCTGACCAAGGAAGTGCTGGACGACTGGTACAGCTACTTCCATCAGTGCTCGCAGTGCCGCCGCTGCTCGGTCTACTGCCCGTACGGCATCGACACCGCGGAAATCTCCATGGCCGCGCGCGAAATCATGGACGCCGTCGGCGTGGGTCAGAAGTACTGCAACGAGATCATCGCCAAGGTCTACAAGATCGGTAACAACCTCGGCCTGCCCGGCCCGGCGTTGTTGGACACGCTGGAAGGGCTTGAGGAAGACGTCAAGGACGAAACCGGCGTCGATGTAAAGTACCCGCTCGACGTAAAGGGCGCCGAAATCCTGCTGGTCACACCGTCGGCCGACTTCTTTGCCGAACCGCATGTCGATGGCCTGATCGGCTATGGCAAGGTTTTCCACCAGGCCGGTGTCAGCTGGACTCTCAGCACGCACGCCTCCGAGGCAGCCAACTTCGGCATGTTCATCGGCAGCTACGAGAACATGCGCAAGGTGTCCATGCGTATTCGCGAAGCCGCCCTCGAGCTTGGTGTGAAGCGCATCGTATTCGGCGAGTGCGGTCACGCCTGGCGCGTTGCCTACAGCTTCCTCAACACCCTGGCCGGTCCGTTCGATTTCCTCGACCCGCGTTATCCGGTGCCGCAGCATATCTGCGAGTTCACCTACGACCTGATACAGCGCGGTGCACTGACGCTGGACAAGTCAGCCAACGATCACATGCGCCTGACCTATCACGATTCCTGCAACGTGGCCCGCGCCTCCCGCATGGGCAATCTGCCCGGCGGTCAGTTCGTGATCCCGCGCGAGATCATCAAGGCCAGCTGCAACAATTTCTACGACATGCCGAGCGACACCATCGAAGAAGGCACCTTCTGTTGCGGTGGCGGTGGCGGTCTGTTGACCGACGATTTGATGGAGATCCGCGTAAAGGGTGCGTTGCCCCGCATGCAGGCGCTCAAACAGGTTGTCGAAGAACACGGTGTGACCCACATGGCGGCTATTTGCGCGATCTGCAAAAGTCAGTTCAGTAAGGTCCTGCCCTATTACGGCTTCGATATGAGTCAGATTGTAAGCGTTCATCAATTGGTCAGTAATGCCATTGTGTTGAAAGCCGAGCAGTAACAGAACACATTCAACTATATTTTTAAGGTTCAAAGACGAATTCCGGCATACCGGGTTCACCTAAAAACTGGAGAACAGGCATGGCAACTTCTCGCGACGATATCCAGAAACTAACGTTCCGCAAGTTTAAGGACGGCAGCCACACGTGGGGCAACTGGCAGCAGGCCATTTTCGAAGCCGATCACTCACACAAGTGCCCGACCTATGTCCACCGCACCCCGCCCTGCCAGGGCAGCTGCCCGTCCGGTGAGGACATCCGTGGCTGGCTGCAGATTGCGCGCGGCATGGAAAAGCCGCCGAAAGACGTGAGCTGGCAGGAATACGCTTTCCAGCGCTCCACCGCGGCCAACCCCTTCCCGTCCATGATGGGACGTGTCTGCCCTGCGCCCTGTGAAGACGGCTGCAACCGTAACGAAGTCGAGGATTTCGTCGGCATCAACGCCATCGAGCAGTTCATCGGCGACACCGCCTTCAAAGAAGGGTTCAAGTTTGACGCCCCTGCCCTGACCACCAAGAAGAAAGTGGCCATCATCGGCGGCGGTCCCGCCGGCATGGCTGCTGCCTATCACCTGCGCCGCCGCGGCATCGCCAGCTGCATCTTCGACGATCATGCGGAACTGGGCGGCATGATGTTCTACGGCATTCCGGGTTATCGTACCCCGCGTGAAGTGCTGCGCCATGAAATCAAGCGCATCGTCGAGATGGGTGATATCGAAGTACGTCTGAACACCCGCGTCGGCAAGGACGTCAAGGTCGAGGAACTGGAAAAGGAATTCGGTGCCGTCCTGTGGTCGATCGGCTGCAAGACCGGCCATGGCCTGCCGGTAGAAGGCTGGGACGGCACCCCGAACTGCGTCAGCGGTGTTGCGTTCCTGGAAGCCTTCAACAAAGGCGACCTGAAAGTGACTGCCGATCGCGTGGTCTGCGTAGGTGGTGGTGATACCTCCATCGACGTCGTGTCCGTGGCCCGTCGTCTCGGCAAGATCACCAACATCAATGCCAAAGAGCGTCCGGAAGAAGTCATCGGCGGTTATACCGCGCACGATGCCGCCATGGTCGCGGCCCGGGAAGGCGCAACGGTCACCCTGACCGCCCTGTTCCCGCGCGAGAAGATGACTGCCGCCGAGCACGAAGTGCATGACGCTTTGCACGAAGGTGTGACCATTCTCAACGAAGTCATGCCGATCGCCCTGGTGAAGGATGCCAACGGTCGCGCCACGGCACTGCGTATGGCCAAGTGCACCCTGGACAAGGGTCGTCCGGTTCAGATCGAAGGTACCGAGTTTGAAATCGAGTGCGATCTGGTGGTATCCGCCATCGGTCAGGGCGGTGACCTCGGCGGCCTGGAAGGCTTCGATAACGGCAAGGGTCTGATCGACGCCGACAAGTTCTACCAGGTGCCGAACAAGCCTGGTCACTTCGTCGCCGGCGACATCATTCGCCCGCATCTGCTGACCACAGCTATCGGTCAGGCATCCATCGCCGCCGAAAGCATTCAGCACTATCTGAATCAGGAAGAGCAGGCCAAGCGTCCGAAGGTCGACAAGCACCACTTCAAGCTCCTGGACAAGCTGCGTGAAACCGGCCATGCCCCTGGGGAGTTCAAGCCCGAGGAACAGGGTGACATGCGCGGTACCTCCGATGCTGACTGGGCGGTGCACAATTACGAAGACCGTTCGGCTGCGGAAATCATCCCGCATACCAAGCTGTTCCTGGGTCACTTCAATTACACCCCGCGTTTCAAGCGTGAGGAGTATGGTCCAGGTGCTGACGAAGTGCTGGGTCACTTCGACGAGCGTCGCAAGAACCTGCCGGAACAGGAAGTCATCGCCGAGGCCAAACGTTGCATGAGCTGCGGTCTGTGCTTCGAGTGCGACAACTGCGTCATCTACTGCCCGCAGGATGCCATCTTCCGCGTCAAGAAGAGCGAGGCCACCACGGGTCGCTATGTGGATACCGACTACAACAAATGCGTCGGCTGCCACATCTGCCAGGATGTCTGCCCGACCGGCTACATCGACATGGCGTTGGGTGAGTAGTCAACCTTAGGAGCGGACATGGCCGTGATGTTGCGAAACCTGCGGACACTGCTGGTACTGGCCGGGATGACCCTTCTGGGTCTCCCGCTGGTTGCCCAGAGCGGCACCCCGCTGCCCGACGTGCCGGAGGCGCAGGCGCGCTTCAGCGACACCCAGGGTTGCGTGGAACCGACGGAAGAAATGCGCAAGAACCACATGAACTACATCCTGCATCAGCGGGACGAAACCATGCATAAAGGTATTCGCACCCGTCAGTACAGCCTGGAAGAATGTATCAACTGTCACGTGCCGGGTGACGACAGCGGTAAGGTCGTGCGCATCGACAACACAGAGCACTTCTGTGCCAGCTGCCACACCTACGCGGCGGTGAATATCGATTGCTTCCAGTGTCACGCCGACCGTCCCGTGCAGAAAACCAGCCTGTCTCCTTTGGGTGGAAAGTCGTACGACTATGTTGATGCGGCAGCGACCGCCGGCGATCTGAATGCCGGCACGCCGAACGTGATGGCCGCAGAGGGCAAATTGCAATGACCCACAAGAGCGAGATCGATACCTCACGTCGACAGTTCCTGGGTGGCACCGCCGTAACCGCAGGCGTCATGGTTGCACCGGGTGTATTACTGAGCCAGGTGGCCCAGGCCAAACCCGCTGACCAACCCGTTACGGATGCACGCCGTTGGGGCATGCTGATCGACACCAATAAATGTGCCAAGGGCTGCGACGCCTGCGTGCGTGGCTGCCAGTCGGAAAACGGCTGGGGCGAGAACGAAAAACACTCCAACCCCGAACAATTGGCCCAATGGATACGCAAGGTCGAGTTGCGCGACAAGCAGACCGGGCATACGAAGTCACTTCCGTTGATGTGCCAGCACTGCGAAACGGCGCCCTGTGTCGACGTGTGCCCGACCGGAGCTTCGTTCAAGCGTGCGGACGGCATTGTGCTGGTCGACAAGCACATCTGCATCGGTTGTCGTTATTGCATGATGGCCTGCCCCTACAAGGCACGTTCCTTCATTCACGAGGATCTGCAGGATCAGCTGCCGGTCGCGCCGCGCGGTAAAGGTACAGTGGAAAGCTGCACGCTCTGTGTGCACCGCGTCGATCAGGACGGAGAGAATGCCATTCCGGCCTGCGCCGAGGCCTGCAACAGCGAGGGTCACGAGGCCTTTGTCTTTGGCGATCTCAAGAATCCGGACAGCCGCATCTCGCAGGAACTCGCCCGTCACGGCGGCACCCAGATTCGCGCCGATCTCGGTTTGAATGTCGGCGTTCGCTATCGCGGCATCTGAGGGTAGGTTCCCCAGGAACAGGAAACAGGAACGACAGTGGCCATGAAACAAAAAGTACATTTCCGCGAAGTTCTGAACAACGGCACCGGGTACTACGGTTTGCTGGCGTTGCTGGCAGCGATCGTGCTGATCGGTCTGGGCGCGGCCTATTACATGGAGCACCACGGCCACTACGTGACCGGCATGAACAATCAGATCGTCTGGGGCACCCCGCATGTGTTCGCGGTGTTCCTGATCGTGGCGGCCTCCGGCGCACTTAACGTCGCCTCCATCGGCTCCGTATTCGGCAAATCGCTGTATAAACCGCTGGGACGTCTGTCCGGGCTGCTTGCCATCGCCTTGCTGGCGGGCGGGCTCGCCGTGCTGGTGCTCGATCTGGGTCACCCCGACCGTCTGATCGTGGCCATGACCTATTACAATTTCAAATCCATTTTCGCTTGGAATGTGATCCTCTACACCGTCTTCATGGCGGTCGTGGTGGTCTATCTGTGGATGATGATGGAACGCAAGATGAACGCCTACAGCAAACCCGTCGGGCTTTTCGCCTTCATCTGGCGTCTGGCGCTGACCACTGGTACCGGCTCCATCTTCGGTTTCCTGGTCGCCCGTCAGGCCTACGATGCCGCGATCATGGCGCCGATGTTCATTATCATGTCGTTCTCCTTCGGTCTGGCCATTTACATTCTGGTCCTGATGGCATCGTTCAGTTGGACCGAACGTCCGCTCGGAGACAAGATTCTTTTCCGGCTGAAGAACCTGCTCGGCGTCTTCATCGCAGCGGTGCTGTATTTCGTGCTGGCCTACCACCTGACCAATCTCTACGCCACCGAGCACCACGGTATCGAACGCTTCATCCTGCTCGATGGCGGCATTTACACCAAGGTGTTCTGGATCGGTCAGATACTGCTCGGCAGCCTGCTGCCGCTGGCCATGGTCTACCATCCGACACTCGGCAAGAGCCGCGCCGCGATCGGTTGGGCCTGTGCGCTCGTGATCTTCGGCGGCATGGCG
>JBFEJM010000120.1:0-6906 GCA_041553175.1 Gammaproteobacteria bacterium
ATCAGCAGGATAGCAACAACGATGGGATTATCGATTTCAAGGCAAGCGAACTGCAGCTAGATGTGTCACTGCCGTCGGGCGACACCGATGCGGACGGTATTACCGATGTCATTGAGGTCGGTGGCGATATTGATTACCCGCTGGACAGCGATGGCGATGGCATCATCGACGCGCTGGAGGCCGGCAACGCCGCGATCAATGCGGCGATTGCCAACGGGCTGACGCTCATAGCGGGTGGGACGGTCGATATTGCGACTGCGCCGGGCAAGTTGCTGTCAAGGGTGACCGCAGCGGCCGCCAACAACCCGCCCGCCGGTGTCGAGTTCCCGTTTGGCATGTTGAGCTATACCACGAGTGCAGATCCGGGCGGCAGCGTCGATATCACGCTGACATTCTCAACCGACTTGCCCGCCAGTATGGTGCTCTACAAAGTGGACAATATCGGCAACTATACGCCGCTGCCCGCCGGTGTATGGCAGCAACTGAACGTGCGTAGCCTGCGGCTGACACTGACTGATGGCGATCCGGTGACCGATCTGGATGGCGCGGTAGACGGCTTTATCGACGATCCGCTTGCGGTGGGCCGGGTAACACCGGTTGCCGTCACCACTGACAATGGTGGCGGAGGTGGGGGTGGGTGTTCGATGGTGTCGCGCACCCGGTTTGATCCGACAATTCTGTTATTGCCGTTGTTGGTGTTTGGGTTCCAATGCGCTTTTCACCGGTCCCGGCGTAACGCTGTCCGGTAAGAGCAGGGAGATCCGCCCAGCCGACGCCGGTATATGCTCTGCCGGGCTGTTACGAAAGCGGTGTGGGAATCGGATACTATTCCCATCCCACACCGCAATCATTTGCCGCGGGGCTGTAGTCGGGTAAGAGCATACCGCGGCCTACGCCACATCGCTGATCTCATCGCGCGTGAATCGCGCATCCAGAGTCCTGACCGCGATATCTTTACTGGCAAAGATGTTGTCGGCCCCGATCACCTCGACCAGACCGGCCCGATCCAACGCTTCGCGTACCGGCCGCTTGAGGCCTGCGAGCATGAGCGTGACGCCCGCTGCCTTCAGATCATGCGTCAGGGCGCGGAGTTTCTCCTCTCCTGTCGCGTCGATCCGGTTGATACCATTGCCCACTATGACAAGTGCGGATGCATTGGGGAACTGACTGAGCGCTTTCAATATAGCCTGTTCGAAATACGCCGCATTGATGAATACCAGTGAGGCGTCAAAGCGGAGTGCCACGTAATCCTCGCTGATGGGCGCAAGGTCATGCGTGGCGGCGCCTGCCAGAGTGCCATGTATGGTACGGCCAAGTACCTCGCTGCGAGGCTTCATCGTACCGGCCAGGAACATAAGCACCGTGAGCGCCACTCCAACCAGTACACCGTCAGCCAGCTGCGGTGCCATCAATAACGTGGTGAAGAAGGTGGCGAAACCCACCACACCGTCGACACGTCTCACGTTCCAGGCATGTATCAGCGATGTGAAATCAATGAGACCGAATACCGCGCTCATCACGATGGCGGCCAGTACCGGCTGCGGCAGGTGATAAAGATAGGGCGTCAGATACATCATCACCAGCATGACACTCAAGGCGCTGACGATGGCGTAGAACCCCGTTTTCGCCCCGACCCGGGCCGCAACCGCGGATCGGGAGAACGAACCGCTCACCACGTAAGACTGGAAAAAACTGCCGACGATATTCGCCAGCCCCTGACCGATCAGTTCCTGATTGGAGTCTAGCTTCTCGCGTGTTTTCGCCGCCAGCGCGCGCGAAATCGAGGTCGCCTCCATAAAGCCGATCATCGCCATGATGAACGCGGTCGCGAACAGGCCGGAAATAATGCCGAGGTCCAGTACCGGCATACTGAAGCCCGGAATTCCGGTCGGGATATTACCCACGACGCGGCCACCGCCCGACAATTTGAAGCGTCCATCCTCGAAGCCGGACCAGCGCCAGACCGGCTGGAACCAGCTGCGATCGTTCGTGGTCAGAAAGACGTAGTACCCATCGGATTTTGGCTCAGAGACAAGTGCGTACTGGTAGGCTTCGACGCGTTCCTGGTAGAGATTGTGCTTCAGACTCTGTTCCTCGCCGCGGAGGCGCATGAGTTCTGCCTGCAGTGTGTAATCCCGATCGCCGATTTCGGCTTTGTACTTGATTTGTTCGCTGACCGATTTCTGTGCCGTTTTCACGCGTTGCAATGCCGCCTCGTTGGCCATGACCTTTTCAAAGGTGGCACGCGCTGCACTATCCGCGATCTGCGACGGTGCGACGAGCTGTACTTTCTCGAATCCACTGACAGCACTTATCAAGGTGCCCAGCAGGACAACAATCAGCACACCCGGCAGTTTAGGTAAGCGTGTGCGGAGAAAGTGCAAAGCCACCAATGTAGCCAGTCCGAACGCCAGGGTCGGAACGTGTGCAATCGGAAACTGATGCACGACCTGCCACAGATCAACCAGAAAAACGTCGGACCTGGGCATGGGCACATTGATGAAGCTGTTCAGCAGAGAGAGGCCGATAATCAAGGCCGCTGCGTTGGTAAAACCCAGAATGACGGGATGTGACGCCAGGTTGATGAGTACGCCCATGCGGAACAGGCCCAGCGCCAGTCGCAGTACGCCGACCAACAACGCCAGCAACAACGACAACTGTATGAACTCTTCACTGCCGCGGCTGGCCAGCGGCTCGATCGCCGCGGCCGACATCAATGAAAGCAGCGCAACGGGTCCGGTATGGAGGAATCGTGAGGCGCCCCAGAGTGACGCCACAATGACGGGCAGGAACGAGGCATATAAACCGTACACCACCGGCAGTCCCGCCAGCGTGGCATAGGCCATGCTTTGCGGGACAAGAATCATTGCTACTGTAATACCTGCGATCAGGTCGGCACGCAGATTGTCCCGGCTCAACGGGAACCAACGAAGAAAGGGAAATAATTTTGTCAACATCAAACCTTCTACTTATATATATGTACTCTGAACGGCAGGACTTTGCTCAAAGCAGGCCGTAGATTCAACCCCTATGCACGTAAGTGATACGAGGGATAGACCGATTCCGCTTACGCGGAACAGGTCAGGCAGTGGAGGTTTTGCGCCCGACCTGGTTCGGCCGCGTGTCATTCTGCGTGCGGACGCCGGCCTGTTGGGCTTCCAGCAGCACGACCGGGACCGGCAGCGTGTTCTGGCGCTCTGTACCGCTGAGGAAACTGCGTCCCAGATAACCGGTATCCTTGCAGGCCAGGAACGCGATCTCGGGGTGACTGCGCAGGTAGCGCGTAAGGCCCGGGACGAGGTCGCCTGTCAGATTGACCAGATGCAGGTCTATACCGGCGGAGGTGAGTCTTTCCTCATAGGGTTTGAGCAGGGCGCGGCTGGTGCTGTCGGATTGGAACGTGAGCACGGTCAAGCCATGCTTGAGTCGGGCGCAGGTCTGCAGGACATATTCCATCATTTCACCAGGCAATTCACTGCCCATATAAAGTGCAACCTGCCGGCCGCCATTCGACGATTTCAATTCGTTCGTGACGGGCGCCGGTGCAGCGTCCTTGGTCTGTGCGGTGGGAATTCCCATGACCTGATTCAGGTATCTCGTCTTCTCGATCCGGGGCAGGTGCTCACCGGCATCGGCAAAGGCAAGGGCATTCAACATTTGCTTCAGGGTTGCAGTCAGTTTAGTCATGGTCAGCTCCTTTGTGATGATGACTTCACTAGTGCAATGACCGTACCAAGTCAGCAATTACTTTGTATTCAATAAGATATGAATAATCGTCCCAAATCGATGTGTTGCGATCTGAAACATATGCGGTACATTCAAAGTGCAGGTACCGCAACAGTGTTGTAACATGCAACACCCACTTGCAGCCGCTCGCCACCACCCATGTCCAGCCTGCGCGTAAAGATCCTCACGTCCTACGGGCTTTCCAAAGTCGCCCTGCTGATGTTCGCCGCCGTCGTGATTGCCGATTTGCATTATTTGCAAACCCGGATCGTCGAAGGCGAGGCTGTCAACGTTTTTTACGGCGCCAGCCAGGAAATCCGCCGCGACGAAAAAAACCTCTTTCTCTACCATGATATTGCCGATTTCAAGCGATTGATCGCACAACTTGATGCGGCAAAGGCGGCCCTTGTAACTGGCAAGCGCGCCTTCGCGGGGATTGCCAGCGCGGAGGAGTTGAGTCGGATCGATGAATTACTGCGACGCTACCGAGCGGATCTGCAACACTATCTGACGCTGGCGCCGGAAGCCCGGGCCGATAAGCAGCGACTCATTCGTGCCTCCGGACATGAGTTATCGACGCTGGCCCTGGATTTCAGCAGCCGCGAGCGCGCAATTCTGGCGCATGCCGCCCGTGTTGCGGTTTGGACATTGTTGGCGGCACTGCTGACGGTGGTGATACTGGGGCTGGGCAGCGCGTTATTCATTGTGCGCCAGGTGGTGCGTCCGTTACGGAAACTTGAAACGCAATTGGACGAGCTTGCCGAAGGCAACGAACAGAAGTTGACGCTGCCTTCGCAGGACAATGAAATCCAGTCATTTGTGCACCATTTCAATTCAATGCTCAATCGCCTGCGCGCGCAACAGAACCAGCTGCGTCATCATGAGAAGGCCGCTGCATTGGGTGTATTGGTATCCGGAGTTGCACACGAGCTGAACAATCCGCTGTCGAATATCTCCACTTCCGTGCAGTTGCTCATGGAAGACGATGGGTCAACCGATTCGGAATTGCGCCAGCAGTGGCTATCGCATATCGACGGTGAATCCGAGCGTGCGCGACGCATTGTCCGTCGCCTGCTCGACAGTGTGCGCCATCCCAAACTGCATCTGCAGGAACACAGCACGAGCGCACTGATTCAATCTTCAGTGGGCCTGATACAGCGACAATTGCCACCGACAGTTCAAGTGCATGTATCCGGTGCACCGACGCGTACTTTCTGGGCAGACCGCGAACGCATGCAACAGGTGTTCATCAATCTGATAAAGAATGCGGCCGACGCGGGCGCCAAGAACATCTGGATCGATGCACAGGAATCGACCTGGATAGAGACGATGCCGGCCAATACGGATTACCTCGTTGGTGAAGTTACACAAGTGAGCCAGGCATCCGGGGTGTTGCTCATCCGCCTGGAGGACGATGGTCCCGGTATCGCTCCGGATCATCTGGCGCAGATTTTCGATCCCTTCTTTACGACGCATTCGGCCGGTGACGGCACAGGACTTGGATTGTATCTGGTCGAGGAAATCATCAGCGAACATTATGGCTGCATCGCGGTTGAGAACCGTGACGAGGGTGGCACACGCTTTTCAATCTGGTTGCCGCTGACGCAGGAACAGGAGCAGCAACAGGAACACGAACAGCAGCGACAGGAATCGGAACCGGAGGTATCGTGAACGCTGTCATTCCACCGCATATATTGTTGATCGATGATGAAGCGATCGCACTCTCCAACCTGACGCATGTGCTGGAGCGGGAGGGGTATACCGTCACTGCCTGCAAGAATGGAGAAGAAGGTCTGGCGGC
The DNA here is from genome assembly GCA_041553175.1 of Gammaproteobacteria bacterium. Taxonomy (GTDB): domain Bacteria; phylum Pseudomonadota; class Gammaproteobacteria; order Thiohalobacterales; family Thiohalobacteraceae; genus JAHJQQ01. The sequence goes on from JBFEJM010000120.1 coordinate 5,528, forward strand.
GATGCAGACTACTGAATTCGACCTGGTTCTGACCGACTTGCGTATGCCCGGCATAGACGGTATGGAGGTGTTACGGCATATTCGAGCCACCACGCCCGACGTGCCGGTGATTATGATAACCGGCCACGCCACGCTCGACTCCGCTGTCGATGCCATGAAGGCGGGTGCGTACCACTACATCGCGAAGCCGTTTCGTTTGGCCGAAGCGCGCGAAGTGGTGCGGGGCGCCCTCGAAATGCGCCGTATCAAACATGAGAACAATGAACTCAAACTGCGCATAGAACAGCTTTCCAGTCAGACAACGATCATTACCCAGGATCTGGGCATGCAGCGGTTGCTGGAAACAGCGCGGCAGATCGCCGGTACCGATTGCAGTGTAGTCATTCATGGCGAGTCCGGCACCGGCAAGGAGCTGCTTGCGCGTTTTATCCACCAGCACAGTCTGCGCGCGGAAGGGCCCTTTGTCGCCTTCAACTGTGGGGCACTGCACGAGGAAATCGCGGCGAGTGAACTCTTCGGTCATGAAAAAGGCGCCTTCACGGGTGCTACGGCTACCAAGATCGGCCTGTTCGAGGCGGCGGAGGGTGGAACGCTCTTTCTCGATGAAGTCGCGGAGCTGCCGCTGCTGATGCAAGTGAAGCTGTTGCGTGTGCTGCAGGAACGCGAACTCATGCGGGTTGGCTCGGTAACGCCCATCGAAATAAATGTACGTGTCGTTGCCGCCAGTAATCGGGATCTGAAGGCAGCCGTCGCGGACGGTCAGATGCGCAATGATCTGTATTTCCGTCTGAACGTGGTCACTCTGACTCTGCCGCCATTGCGTGAACGACGCGATGATATTCCCTTGCTCGCGTATTACCTGCTGCGGAAATTCTCGGCCATGATGGATCGCGACGTTCAGGAGATCACGACCGAGGCGATGCAACGCCTGGTCGAATACGATTATCCCGGGAATGTCCGCGAGCTATCCAATTTCATTGAACGCGGCGTTGCCCTGACCCAGGACAACACGCTGGGTATAGAGCACCTGCCCCAGAGTCTGGGTGAGCTTACCGTGCGTGTATTCAAACCGGTAATGGCCGCCACTCCGACGACGCTTGAAGAGCAGGAGGCCGAACATATTCTGAATGTGTTGAAGATGGTTGATGGGAACCGCACGCAGGCAGCCCGCATGCTGGGTATAGACCGTGTTTCATTATGGCGCAAGCTTAAAAAGCTGGGGTTGGACACCAAGTAACCGACGCTCGCTCCCTGCGTGCCAGACGCAAACGGCCAGAACGTGCACGCCTTGGAATATCACCCGAACACCCGCTGCTGAGCCTCTCGTTATCGGGTGCCCGGTTATAAGGCGTGATTTAGCCGTAGCTGCCACCGAGGCA